>JAOARA010000176.1 GCA_025211115.1 Roseicyclus sp.
CGAGGCTGGCGGGCACCACCACCTCCATCCAGCGGTGATAGCTGTCCATCGTCACATCCCCGATCCGCTCGGGCCAGCGGTCGTCGACCGGAAAGGGCCAGACCTGCGTCGAGGGCAGCACCACCGCATCACAGGTCTCGAACATCGCGCGCGCTGCCGCGAGCCAGGCCGCCCGCGTCTCGGTCGCCCATTGCACCTGTGCGCCTTTCAGCGCGAAACCGTGGCTCACCTCCCAGCGCGCCTGCGCGGGCAGCAGCGCCTGCCGGTATTCGTCGCGCCAATGCACGCCGAGCGTCAGCGCCACGGCGAACTGGCGCAGGGTCACCCAGGCCTCCCACAGGGCCTTTGCCGGATAGGGCGGTGCCAGCGGCACCACCTCCCAGCCCAGCCCCTCCATCACGGCCAACGCCGCCTCGGACTGCGCCAGGATGCCCTCCTCCATCGGGTAGGCCCCGCCCCAGTCCCCCAGCCAGCCGATCCGCGGCCTTGCGGGCATCCTGCCCGAGCCGGGGCGATGGGCCCCGTCGGACAGCACGGCCAGCAGCCGCTCAAGATCCGCGATATCGCGCGCCATCGGCCCCTCGGTCGACAGCCGGTGCTGAAAGACGGTCTCGCGCGCCTCGCCCGGCACCAGCCCCGCCGTGGGCCGGAAGCCGTAGACATTGTTCCAGGCGGCCGGGTTGCGCAGGCTGCCCATCATGTCCGACCCGTCGGCCACGGGAAGCATCCCCAGCGCCAGCGCCACCGCGGCCCCGCCCGAAGACCCGCCCGCGCTGCGCGACAGGTCATAGGGGTTGCGCGTGGCCCCGTAGACCTTGTTCACCGTGTGCGAGCCAAGGCCGAAAGCCGGCACATTGGTCTTGCCGATCACGATCGCACCCGCGGCCCGCAGCCGCCGCACCAGCCCGTCATCGACCGTGGGCACATGGCCCTTCAGGATCGGCGAGCCCCAGGTCGAGGGCACGCCCTTGACCCCCACCAGGTCCTTGACCGCCACCGGTATCCCGTGGAGCCACCCTTCGGGCGGCATCGCCTCGGCCAGCCGTGCCTCGCCCATCAACGCCTCGCGGTCCCTCAGCGCCACCACCGCGTTCACCGGGCCGTTCACCGCGTCGATGCGCCCCAGCACGTCGCGCATCAGATCGACCGGCGAAACTTCCCGCCGCGCGATCCTGCCGCTCAGCTCCGATGCTCCCAGGCGCCACAGCTCTCCCATCGCGCACCGCTCCCCTGCTTCTCCGTTTCGAAAATATCCACGCCCGTTGCCCGACTGGCGGCTTTGCCGCCGAAAGGGGAGGCACCCGAACCCCGCCTTCGGCGCATCCGTCTGTCCAGCCGGACACCCGTCCCACCGGGCCCCCTCGCCCGCGCGAGCGGCCCCGCAGGGGCCCGAGCAAGGGCGACGCCGGGTCGGGCGCGCAGCGCCCGAGGATCAGTCGGCCCGCGCCTCGGCCCGGCTCTTGCCCGACACGTCCATCGCCAGAACGCTCGCCATCACCCCGTCCAGATCACCGTCCAGCACGCCACCCGTATCGCTCGTCTCGTAGCCCGTGCGCAGGTCCTTCCCCATCTGGTAGGGCTGCAGCACGTAGGAGCGGATCTGGTTGCCCCAGCCCGCATCCCCCTTGTTGTCATGCGCCTCCTGGATCGAGGCGGTGCGCCGCTCCAGCTCCATCTGGTAGAGCCGCGATTTCAGCGCCTTCATGGCGATGTCGCGGTTCTGGTGCTGCGATTTCTCCGAGCTCGTCACCACGATCCCGGTGGGCAGGTGCGTGATCCGCACCGCCGAGTCGGTCGTGTTCACATGCTGACCGCCCGCCCCCGAAGAGCGATAGGTGTCGATCCGGATCTCGCTTGGGTTCACCTCGATCTCGATATTGTCGTCGACCACCGGATAGACCCAGACCGAGGCGAACGAGGTCTCCCGCGTGCCCTTGCCGAAGGGCGAGATGCGCACCAGCCGGTGAACCCCGCTTTCCGATTTCAGCCAGCCATAGGCGTTCGGCCCCTTGATCTGGTAGACCACAGACTTGATCCCGGCCTCCGTGCCGGGGCTCATGTCCTGCTGATCGACCTCGAAGCCGCGGCTCTCGGCCCAGCGGACATACATCCGCGCCAGCATCTGCGCCCAGTCGCAGGCCTCTGTGCCGCCCGCGCCCGCGTTGATCTCGAGGAAGGCGTCGTTGCCGTCCGCCTCGCCATCGAGCAGCGCCTCCAGCTCCTTCTTGGCCGCCGTCTCGACCAGCTCGGCCAGCGCCGCCTCGGCCTCGGCCACGACCTCGGCATCGTCTTCCATCTCGCCCAGCTCGATCAGCTCGGCATTGTCCTCGAGCCCTGCGCGGATCGCCTCGTAGGTGCCCATCCGGTCCACCAGCATCTGCCGGTCGCGCATCAGCTTCTGCGCGCGGGCGGGATCGTCCCAGAGCGTCGGGTCCTCGACACGGGCGTTGAACTCCTCCAGCCGGTGCGGCGCGGTCTCGATGTCCATCCTCTGCCCCAGAAGGGTCAGGGACTTCCGGATCTTCTCGATATTGGCTTGCGTCTCGGCGCGCATCTGGCTCGGCCTCTTCCTGTCGTTCAGTCCCGGAGATATATCAGCCCGCCCGCGCGCCACAAGCCCGGCAGGTCGGGGCATGGCGGGGGCCTGCATGTCACGGCCAGCATCCGGCAGCCCTGCCCGCGGCCCATCACAGGGCAAGGCACCCCGCCGGGAACCTGCGTCCCGTCAATACAGCCCGCCCGAACTGAGCGTGCCGAGGCCGGTGCCGGTCGGCACCCGAACCGCCTCGCCGGTCGAGGTGGTCACGGTCTGGCCGTCAGTCGCGGCCCCCGCGCCGGGAACCCCCTCGGCCCCGCTGATCAGCGGCAGGTCCGAGCCCATGCCCCATCCGCCGTCGATGATCGACAGGATGCCGAAATAGGGCTCCTCGCCCTCGCGGAACAGTTCGTAAACCACGTTGTCCCCCTGCGCGCCGTCCTGCAGGCGCTGGCCCGAGAACCGGTCGATGGGGTAGAAGGCCCCGCCCTCGGGCACCTCGAAGGCGCCGCCGCCGTATTCGCGGATCGCCTCTTGCATGAACTCGTTGAAGACCGGCCCGCACATCCCCCCGCCCGAGGCCCCCCGGCCCAGCGGCCGCGGCTGGTCGTAGCCGATGTAGCAGCCCGCCGCGATCGAGGAGGTGAAGCCGACGAACCAGACATCGCGCGCCTCGTTCGTGGTGCCGGTCTTGCCCGCGGCGGGCACCGGCAGGTTGACGGTCGAGGCCGCGGTGCCGCGATCCACCACGCCCCGCATCATCGAGGTGAGCTGGTAGGCGGTGACCGGATCCATCACCCGCTCGCGGTTCGAGACGATGGCGGGCGCCAGCCCCGGCTCGAGCGAGGCGAGCTGGCAATCGGGGCAGAGGCGCTGGTCGTGGCGATAGACGGTGTTGCCCCAGCGGTCCTGAATGCGGTCCACCAGCGTCGGCTCCACCCGCTCGCCGCCATTGGCGAACATCGCGTAGGCCGCCACCATGCGGAACAGCGTCGTCTCCTGGCTGCCCAGCGAATTGGCAAGAAAGGGCTGCATGTCGTCATAGACGCCGAACCGCTCGGCATAGCGGGCGACGGTTTCCATGCCCACGTCCTGCGCAAGGCGCACGGTCATCAGGTTGCGGCTCATCTCGATCCCGGTGCGCAGCGGCGAGGGACCGTAGAAATTGTTCGAGGCATTGGTCGGCCGCCAGATGCCCTCGGCCGTCTCGACCTCGATGGGCGCGTCGAGCACGATGGTGTTCGGGCTGTAGCCGCTGTCGAGCGCCGCGGCGAAGACGAAGGGCTTGAAGCTCGAGCCCGGCTGCCGCGTCGCCTGTGTCGCGCGGTTGAAGCTGGAATGCTGGTAGGAAAACCCGCCCTGCATCGCCAGCACGCGGCCGGTGTTGACGTCCATCGCCATGAAGCCGCCCTGCACGCCCGGCACCTGCCTGAGCGTCCAGCGCAGGAAGCTGCCGTCCGCGTCGCGCGTCATGGCGCGCACATGCACCACGTCGCCCACCGACAAGAGATCGCCCGCCACCCGCGCCTGCGGCCCGCGGTTGCCGTCCTCGTCGACGGGCCGCGCCCAGGTCACGTCCTCGGCCGGGATGAAATGACCGTCCTCGTCCTCCTCCACGCCCTCGATGCCGATGCGCGCGGCACTCGTGCCGACCTCCAGCACCACCGCGGGGAACCAGCCGTCGATGTCGCGCGCGATGTCGGCCCGCGCCAGCGCCTCGCGCCAGCTGGCCTCGTCCTGCAGCTGCGCGGGGTCGATCCGGTCCACCGGCCCGCGCCAGAGGCCGAGGTCGCGGTCGTAGCGTTCCAGCGCGCGGCGCAGCGCCCGCTCGGCCACGCGCTGCAGGTCTTCGTCCATCGTGGCGCGCACGGCATAGCCGCCGGTGAAGAACTCGTCCTCGCCGTATTGCGCCGAGAGCTGGCGGCGGATCTCGTCGGTGAAGTAGTTGCGCGGCGGGCGCGCGGTGCGGAACGGCGCGATATGCCCGCCCTGCACCGATTCCAGCGGCCGCTCGGTCGCGCGCTCCATCTCGTCGCGCGAGATATAGCCGTTCTCGAACATCTCGCGCAGCACGTAGTTGCGGCGGCTGATCGCCCGGTCATAGTCGCGCACCGGGTGAAAATTCGACGGTGCCTGCGGCAGGGCCGCAAGATAGGCCGCCTGCTCCAGCGTGAGGTCTTCGAGATTGGCGTTGAAATAGGTCTGCGCGGCGGCGGCCACGCCGTAACTGTTTTGCCCGAGGAAGATCTCATTCAGATACAGTTCGAGAATGCGGTCCTTCGACAGCGCCGTCTCGATCCGGGCGGCAAGGATGATCTCGCGCACCTTGCGCTCGATGGTGCGCGAGCCGTCGAGCAGAAAGTTCTTCATCACCTGCTGCGTGATGGTCGAGGCCCCGCGCACGTCGCGCCCGCGGCTTCGCACCGCCTCGACGAAGGCGGCGGCGATGGCGCGCGGGTCATAGCCGCCATGCTCGTAGAAATTCCGGTCCTCGGCGCTGACGAAGGCATGCGAGATGCGCGCGGGGATCTCGTCGGCGGGCACGAACAGCCGCCGCTCGGCGGCGAACTCGTCCACGATCATGCCTTCGCGCGAATAGATGCGGCTGATCGTGGGCGGCGTGTAATTGGCCAAGGCCTCGTGATCGGGCAGATCATGGGAATACATGTAGAGCAGACCGCCCACCGCGATCGCCACGGCGACGATGCCGAGCGTGACGGCGGTGAAGATCGCGCCGAAAAAGCCAATCGTGAATCGGATCATGAGCCGCTGCCCGTTCCTGTTGCCAAGCCTATACAGGCCGCGCCCCGCCCGATCAAACACCATGGGCGGCTTTTCGCCCCGCAGGGGCATCACCATGTTGTGCGCATGACCGGACCCGATGACATCCTTCCCGCCTACGAGCGAGAGGCCGCGCGATGGGCCCGCGACCGCAACCGCGACCTGTGGGAAGCGCCGGCGCTGGCCGCCACCGTCGCGGGCCGCTCGCCGGGGCTGGCGGTGCTCGACCTCGGCTGCGGCGCGGGCCAGCCCA
Organism: Roseicyclus sp.; assembly: GCA_025211115.1. Taxonomy (GTDB): domain Bacteria; phylum Pseudomonadota; class Alphaproteobacteria; order Rhodobacterales; family Rhodobacteraceae; genus Roseicyclus. The sequence continues at coordinate 5,571 of JAOARA010000176.1, forward strand.
TCGCGGAATGGTATGTCGCCCGCGGCGACCGGGTGACCGGCGTCGACGGGGCCGCGGCGATGCTGGCCGAATTCGCCGCCCGCCTGCCGCGGGCCGAGGCGATCCATGCCGACATGCGGGGGCTGCGGCTGGGGCGGCGCTTCGACGTGATCCTGGCCTTCAATTCGCTGTTCCACCTGTCGCCCGGCGACCAGCGCGCGATGTTCCCTGTGCTTGCCGCCCATGCCGCGCCGGGTGCGCGGCTTCTGTTCACTAGTGGCCCGGCGACGGGCGAGGCCATCGGCCGCGTCGGCGACAGCCCCGTCTACCACGCCAGCCTCGCCCCCGAGGACTACCGCGGGCTTCTGACCGAGACCGGGTTCTCACCGCTCTGGTTCCGGCCCGAAGACCCCGAGTTCCGCGGCCATTCCGTCTGGCTGGCCGAGCGGCGCTGACCGCTACTGCCGGACCAGCGACATGCGCGCCGCATCCGCATCGGCCCAGCCGAGGATGCCGTCGACCAGCGCCGCCTGCATCTGCGCGCGCCAATCCGCATCGAGGATGTTGCGCAGGTCGCGGGCATCCGACATGAAGCCGATCTCCAGCAGGACCGACGGGATATCGGCCGCCCGCAGCACGGTGAACCCCGCCTCGCCCAGCGGACGGGAATGCAGCCGCAACTCGCCCTCGGAGATCCCGGCGACAAGCGCCTCGGCCAGGGCGCGGCTGCGCGGCGCGGTCTCGAGCCGGGCAAGGTCCATCAGCACGCCCGCCACCACGTCATCGGCCCCGTGCAGGTCGATCCCCTGCAACAGGTCGGCGCGGTCATGCTGCTCGGCGAGGGCCTCGGCGGCGGCATCCGAGGCGGTTTCGGACAAGGTATAGACCGTCGCCCCCCGCGCCACCCCTTCGGCCAGCGCATCGGCATGGAGCGACACCAAAAGGTCGGCGTCGGCCGCGCGGGCCAGCGTCACGCGGGTCGGCAGCGGCACGAACACGTCGCTGTCGCGGGTCAGCACCACCTCGACACGGCCCGTCCGGCGCAGCGCGTCGCGCAGCTCGCGCGCAAAGGTCAACACCAGCTCGGCCTCGGTGTGATCGCCGCGCACGGCGCCCGGATCGACGCCGCCATGCCCCGGATCGAGCACGACCGTCACCCGCCCGTCCGGCGCGCCGCGCGGCACCTCGGCCACCGTCGGCGCGGGGCCCGCAGCCTCGCGCGGGGCCGCGGCCCCGGCGCGGAACTCTGCCTCGGTGACCGGCGCAAGGGTCACCGCGACCTGCGCCATGCCGCTCGCGGGGTCGGTCGTCATCGCTGCCATCCGGGGCGCCAACGGTGCGGTCAACGTCAACACCAGCCGGGTCCAGCCCGCCTCTCGCGCGGGCCCTGCCGCCAACGACGCAATGCCCGGCGGCAAGCTATCCGCCTGCGCCTCGGGCCAATCGCCGAAGGCGACTTCGCGGAAATCGACGACGACGCGCGCCGGGTCGGCCAGCGTGAAGACACGGAACGGCACCGGCTGGCTCAGGCCGAGCGTGAGGGACACCCCATCGCCCGACGCCACGATCCGGCTGTCCTCGGGCAACAGGCGCGACAACGCGCCGAACCCCTGCGCTTGGGCGATCATGGGCAAAAGGCACAGCATCAGGCTGGCCAGAACACGGGTTACTGCTGCTCGGCGCACGGGGTTGGTCCCGGTCATGGTTTTGGTTGCCGACAGGTTACCAGACCGCTCCGGCAGGCCCAAGGGCTTCGGGCGTCTCGCCCGCGAAAAACGCGGTGGCGCATCGCGGCACCGATGAGCACGCCCTTGACGTCACGCCAATCCGCCGAAGAACCGGGCCAGACGTGCCACCCCCTCTTCGATCTCGGGCGTCGAGCGCGCATAGGACAGCCGCAGGAACCCCGCCCCCCGCGCCTTGTCGAAATCGAGGCCCGGCGTGACCGCGACGCCTGCCTCCGCAAGGATGCGGGAGGAGAGCGCGAGACTGTCATCGGTCAGGTGCGAGACATCGACATAGACGTAGAACGCCCCGTCGGCAGGAGCCGTCCCGGTCAGGCCCGCGGCCGCCAGCCCATCCAACAAAATCTTGCGATTCCTGACATATACGGCGCGATGTTCATCCAGTTCCGCGCGCCCCTCGGGGCTGAGGGCCCCAAGCGCGGCGATCTGGCTGGCGTGGCTGGGGCAGATGAACATGTTCTGCGCCAGCCGCTCGACCACCCGGACATGATCCGGCGGCACGACCATCCAGCCCAACCGCCACCCGGTCATCGAGAAATACTTGGAGAAGGAGTTGATGACATAGACGTCATCGGTGACTTCCAACGCGCTGACGGCGCGGCCCCCGTATTGAAGTCCGTGGTAAATTTCATCCGAAATCAGGGATATATCAAGCGACGTTGAAGTATCACTCAAACCTTGCAACTCGGGCTTGCCCAGCATGGTCCCGGTCGGGTTGGCGGGGCTTGCCACGATCAAACCGGCGAGGTCGCCGGTCAACTGCTCCGGCACCGGCTGGTAGCGCGTCGCAAGCTCGGTGCGCAGCGCCACCGGCTCGAGGCTCATCGCGGTCAGGATCTGACGATAGGACGGGTAGCACGGTTCCCCCAGCCCCACGCGGTCGCCCGCATCGAACAGCGCCGAGAAGGCCAGCAGGAACCCGCCCGACGCCCCCGACGTCAGGATCACGCGCGCCGGGTCGAGGTCGAGATCATACCACTCGCCATAGAGCGCCGCGATGGCCGCGCGCAGGTCGGGCCGCCCCAGCGCGACGGTGTAGCCCAGCGGTCCCTTCTCCATCTCCTCGGCCAGCCTTTGCCGCGCGGCCCGTGGCGCGCCGGTGCCGGGCTGGCCCACTTCCATGTGGATGATGTGGCGGCCCGCCTCTTCGGCGGCGCGGGCGGCCTCCATGACATCCATGACGATGAACGGATCGACGGCGCTGCGGCGCGAGACACGCATGGAACCCTCCGGTTGCTGTGCCCGCGCCTTGAACCAGCCCCGCCCGCCCGCGTCAACGGTCACGCCCGCGTGAGCGCCCCTCGGCGCAAGGCGTCGGTGCTGGCAAGCGGGCGCGGATATGCTACGCATGGCACGACACCGCAACGAATGAGCGACGCCCGTGCTGAAACACCTCTCCGCCCTTGCCCTCACCTGCGCCATGGCCCTGCCGGCCGCGGCGACCGATCTGGACAATCTCACCGATGCCGAGCGCGAAGCCTTTCGCGCCGAGGTGCGCAGCTTCCTTGTCGAGAACCCCGAGGTTCTGATGGAGGCCTTTGCCGTGCTCGAGCAGCGCCAGGCCGAGGCCGAGGTCGAGCGCGACGCCATGGCCGTGGCCGCGAATGCCAACGCGCTCTTCGCCTCGGCCTTCGACGTGGTTCTCGGCAATCCCGAGGGCGACATCACCGTCGTCGAGTTCATGGATTACCGCTGCGGCTTCTGCCGCCGCGCCCATCCCGAGGTGCTGGACCTGGTCGAGCTGGACGGCAACATCCGCCTTGTCGTCAAGGAATTCCCGATCCTGGGCGAGCAATCGGTCCTCGCCTCGCGCTTTGCCATCGCCACCCGCGTCGCGCTGGGGGACGAGGCCTATTTCGAGGTCTTCGACGCGATGATGACGATGCGCGGCGACATGACCCAACCCGCGCTGATGGCGCTGGCCGAGGGGCTGGGCCTCGACAGCGCGGCGATCGTCGCCTCGCTCGATGATCCGCTGGTGCGCCAGACCATCGACTACAACCGCGCGCTTGGCGAGCGGCTGCAGATCTCGGGCACGCCCACCTTCGTGTTCGGCGACCAGATGGTGCGGGGTTACGTTCCGCTCGACGGGATGCTCGAGATCGTGGCGATGCTGCGCGACGACGCGCAGTAAACATCGCGTCAGACATGCAAAAAGGGCGCCCCTCGGGGCGCCCTTTGTCGTTTCGACCGGTCGGACGGTCAGCCCTTGGACCACCAGCCGCGGCGCTTGGGCTTCGGCGGTTCGGCCTCGGCCACCGTCTCGGTCGCCGTTTCTGTCGCCGTCTCCAGCACCGGCTCCACCGCGGGCTCGGCAGCAGCGGCCGGTTGCGGCTCGGGTTCGGGCTGCGGCGCGGGTTCGGCTGCTTGCTCTGCCGCAACCGCGGCTTCCGGCTCGGGCGTCACGACCGGCCCAGGCTCAGGAGCAGCCTCAGGCGCGGGCTCTGCCGGTGCGGCGGCGGCGTCCGCCTCGGCGGCGGGCGCTGCCTCGGGCTTCTTGCGGCTGCGCGTCGCGCGCTTGCGCTTGGGTTTTTCGGCAGGCTCGGCCGGGGCTTCGGCAGCCCCTTCCGCCTCGGCCTCGGCACCATCGGCAACGTGCGCGTCGGGCGCAGCAGTCTCGGTGGAGGCCGGGGCGTCGGCCGCGACCGCGTCGGTCTTGTCCGCGTCGTCCGACCCGTCCGCGCCGTTCTCCTGCCCGTCATCCGACTGGCTGTCGTCCGACTGGCTGTCATCCGACTGACCCTCGTCAGACTTGCGCCGGCGTCCGCGCCCACCGCGGCGGCGGCGGCGCTTCTTCTTGGGCTGGTCATCGTCGCCCTCGGCCTCGGGCGCGCGGGGCGCTTCGGCGCTTTCGGCGGCCTCTGTGACCTCGACCGGTGCCTCGACGGCGACGTCCTCCTCTTCGAGGTCATCCATCAGCGTGGCATCCATCGAGACGATGGGCGCGGCCGCCACGATGCGGCGGGTCGCAACCTTGGAGCGGTCGATCTTGTAGTCGGGCGCGACAAGGCTCGGGTCCGCCTCGATCCGGATCGACAGGCCATAGCGCGCCTCGATCGCGGCGAGGTAGTCGCGCTTCTCGTTCATCAGGTAGTTGACGATGCCCACGGGTGCCGTGACCGTCACCTCCTTGGCGCGGCGCTTGGGCCCCTCTTCCTCCAGCTGGCGCAGGATCGACAGCGCAAGGCTGTCATCCGAGCGGATCAGGCCGGTGCCATGGCACGCCTTGCAGGGCTGCGTCGTCGCCTCGAGCATGCCGGGGCGCAGGCGCTGGCGCGACATCTCGAGCAGGCCGAAGGCCGAGATGCGACCCACCTGGATGCGGGCGCGGTCGGTCTTGAGCTTGTCCTTCAGCTTCTTCTCGACGGCGGCGTTGTTGCGGCGCTCGTCCATGTCGATGAAGTCGATCACGATCAGGCCCGCAAGGTCGCGCAGGCGCAGCTGGCGCGCCACTTCCTCGGCGGCCTCGAGGTTGGTCTTGAGCGCGGTCTCCTCGATCGAGCCTTCCTTGGTGGCCCGGCCGGAGTTCACGTCGATGGCGACCAGCGCCTCGGTGATGCCGATCACGATGTAGCCGCCCGACTTCAGCTGAACCGTCGGGTTGAACATGTCGGCGAGGTAGCCCTCGACCTTGTGCTTGGCGAAGAGCGGCGTGGGGTCGGTGTAGTTCTTCACGTTCTTGGCGTGGGACGGCATGATCATCTTCATGAAGTCCTTGGCCTGCCGGTAGCCGGCCTCGCCCTCGACGATGACCTCGTCGATGTCGCGGTTGTAGAGGTCGCGGATCGCGCGGTGGATCAGGTTGCCCTCTTCGTAGATCGGGGCGGGCGCGATGGATTTCAGCGTCAGCTCGCGGATCTGCTCCCACTGGCGCTGCAGGTATTCGTAGTCGCGCTTGATCTCGGCCTTGGTGCGCTGGCTGCCCGCGGTGCGGATGATCAGGCCAGCGCCCTGCGGCACCTCGATCTCCTGCGCGATTTCCTTCAGCTTCTTGCGGTCGGCGGCATTGGTGATCTTGCGGCTGATGCCGCCACCGCGCGCGGTGTTGGGCATCAGGACGCAGTAGCGCCCGGCAAGGCTGAGATAGGTGGTCAGCGCCGCGCCCTTGTTGCCGCGCTCTTCCTTGACGACCTGCACCAGCATGATCTGGCGGACTTTCACCACTTCCTGGATCTTGTATTTCCGCGGCCGCGGCTTGCGGACCGGGCGGATGTCCTCCTCGGTGTCGTCATCGGCGACCGTCTCGGCGGTGGCGCGGCCCTCGCCCTCGTCGCTGTCATCGCCATCGGCGTCGGCGTCGTCCGTGTCGTCGCCGTCCTCCGCGCCTTCGCTGTCACCGTCCGTGTCGGTGTCGCCCTCGGCATGGTCGGCGGCGTCCTGGTCCTGCACCTCGGCGTTGTCGGCGCCGGGGGCCTCGTCACCGGGTTCTTCAACCGGCGTCTCGGCCACGGTCTCCATCGGCGAGAGCCCCTCGACCGCGGTCGCGGCCTCGTCCACGTCTTCGCCAAGGTCGACGACATCCATCCCCGAGGGGCCGCCCGACACCTCGCCGGTGGTCACGGCATCGCTTGCCGCGGCCTCGGCGCGGGTGTCCGAGGTCTTGCGGCGGCGCGTGCGACGCGCGCGCTTGGGCTTGTTCTCTTCGGCCTCGGCCTCGGCGGCCTGCTGTTCGGCGTATTCGCGTTCCTCGGCGAGCAACGCCTCGCGGTCGGCGACCGGGATCTGGTAGTAATCGGGATGGATTTCCGAGAAGGCGAGGAAGCCGTGGCGGTTGCCGCCGTAATCCACGAAGGCGGCCTGCAGCGAGGGTTCGACCCTCGTGACTTTCGCCAGGTAGATGTTTCCTGCAAGTTGCCGCTTGTTCAGCGACTCGAAATCGAATTCCTCGACCTTGTTTCCGTCTGCCACGACAACCCGAGTTTCCTCGGGATGGGTGGCATCGATGAGCATCTTCTTTGCCATGTTGTCCTTGCCCGCGACGACACCCCCGTTGACCCCGGCGGCGCACCGCTGCGGGACGAGAATGTCATGTCGCGTTTCATGTTGAGCGCGATGCCACGGGGCGTGGCCGCGGCGGGAGCATTGGCCCCCGTCCGTCTCACCATGTATGCGCCCCTGCGCTGCATCGCGTCTGTCTCCGGCCACGCCGGGCAAGCCGGAGGGCCAATTCTGCCCCGGATCGGGGCGGTTTCGGGTGGGCCGGGCGGTTATGGCGCCATCGGCCCAAGTGACCTGCGGTCCCTTTCGCGCGGTTCTTTCAGGCGCGGAGCGGGAAGCAGAGAAACTGATCGGACCGGCACGAGGCCGGTCGCTCCACATTAAGGGGGGCTTGCGGCGAAAGACAATGGCAATTCGTGCAAGCGGCGGACAGCTCAGAGATAATCCGACCGACTTAGCCCGTATTTGGCCATTTTCTCGTTCAACGTCCGGCGCGGCAGGCACAACTCTTCCATCACGCCCGCGATGGAGCCGCGGTGCCGGCGCATCGTGTTGTCGATCAGCATCCGTTCGAAAGCCTCGACATATTCCTTGAGCGGCTTGCCCTCGCCGATGGCCTGCGGCGCGATCTCGGCATTGTCGGCCATCAGAAGCGAGGCGATGGACCCCGAGCCGCGTCGCTGCTGCAGGATCGCGCGGTCGGCGATGTTGATCAGCTGGCGCACGTTGCCGGGCCATGGCGCCTGCAACAGTTGCGCGGCTTCCTGTGCCGTCACCTGCGGGCTTTCGGTGCCGTATTCCTCGGCGAATTGTTCGCCGAAACGGGTGAAGAGCGTCAGGATATCCTCACCGCGCTGGCGCAGCGGCGGCAGGTCGATGCGCATCGCGGCAAGGCGGTAGAACAGGTCGGGCCGCAAGGACGCCTCGCATTGCTCGGGCTCGGGCGCGTTGCAGATCGCCACGATCCGCGTCTCGGCCGGGCTGCCCTGCTCGTTGATCACCGTCAGAAGCCGCGCCTGCAGGGGCTGCGGCAGGCTTTCGATGTCTTCCAGCACCAGCGTGCCGCCGCGCGCCTGTTCCACCAGCGGCTTGTCCTGGTCCTCGCCCACCGGGCCGAAGAGCTTGGCCGAGAGCGTCTCCTCGTCATGCGCGGCACAGGACAGCGCGACAAAGCTCTTGCCCGCCCGCGGCCCCACGGCATGCAGCGCATGGGCCACCAGCGTCTTGCCGGTGCCCGTCTCGCCCACGATCAGCACATGGCCATCGGCCTGCCCCAGGTCGAGGATATCCTCGCGCAACCGCTCCATCACGGGGCTGGAGCCGATCAGCTTGCGCATCAGCACGGTGCCGTCCGACAGCTCGCGGCGCAGCGCCCGGTTGTCGAGCGTCAGGCGGCGCTGCTGGCTCGCCCGCTTGGCAAGATCGGTCATCCGGTCGGGGTTGAACGGCTTTTCGAGGAAGTCATAGGCCCCGATCCGCATCGCCTCGACCGCCATGGGCACATCGCCATGCCCGGTGATCAGGATCACGGGCAAGCCGCTGTCCACACCCATCAGCCGCTTGAGAAAGGCCATGCCGTCCATGCCCGGCATCTTGACGTCCGTCACCACCACGCCCGGCCAGTCCGGGCCGATCGCCTTCAGCGCCTCTTCGGCGCTGGCGTAGGTCTCGGTCTCGAAGCCCGACAGCGCCAGCCACTGGCTGATCGACTGCCGCATGTCCTGCTCGTCATCCACGATGGCGATCTTCATCGGCCTTCGTCCTTTCCTGTCACTCCGCCACCTTCGCCCCGCCCTCGCCGATCAGCGGCAGGCGGATCTCGAAGACAGCCCCGCCCTCTTCGCCGTTGCGCGCGGTCAGCCGCCCGCCCAGGTCCGCGACGATCCCCGAGGAGATGGCAAGGCCGAGGCCCACCCCCTCGCCGGGCTTCTTCGTGGTGTAGAATGGCTCGAACAAGGCGTCGAGATCGTCAATCCCCTTGCCGCTGTCGCGCACCGTCAGCACGGCCTCTTCGCCCTCGGCGATCAGCAGGTCCAACTCGCGCTTGCCGGCCTCCTTCATCGCGTCCAGCGCGTTGCGCAACAGGTTGATGATCACCTGCTCGAGGCGCAGCCGGTCGGCCATCACCATCACCGGACGGCGCGGCAGGCTCTGGGTGATCGCCACCTTGGTGGTGCGCAACTGCGGCTCCATCATCGTCATCGCGCCCTTCAGCGCGTCGCGCAGGTCGACCGGCTCGAAGGCCTCGCCGCCCTTGCGGGCATAGGATTTCAGCTGCCGCGTGATCGCGCCCATCCGCTCGATCAGGTCGTCGATGCGCTGGAAGCTCGAGGCGGCCTCCTCCACCCGCTTGCGCTGCAACAGCAGCCGCGCGCCCGCGAGATAGGTCTTCATCGCCGCAAGCGGCTGATTCAATTCGTGGCTGACGGCCGCCGACATCTCGCCCAGCGCGGCGAGTTTCTGGCTTTGTGCAAGGCTTTGCTCGGCCTCTTCCAGCGTCCGCTCGACCCTCTGGCGCTCGGCGATTTCCCGCTGCAGCCGCGCGTTCAACCGGCGAAGCTCCGCCGACTCGCGCGCCAGCCGCACCGACTGCGACCGCGCGCGGCGGCTGAGAACATAGAAGCCGCCCGCCAGCAGCAGCGCGAATCCCATGATCTCGAGCGCCAGAACCGCGTTCACCCGCTCCCGCACCGAGGTGTAGGCGGTGTAGCTGACGATGCGCCAGCCGCGGAACGGGATGCGGCTTTCCAGCCGGATCGTGTCCGAGCCGAAGAAATCGGGCCGACGGTCGCCAAAGGCGAATTCCCCCGTCGCGTCGATGGCGCGCTGGATCGCGCTTTGCGGCGCCTGCAGGGCCAGCGCCTCGGCCTCGGTGCGGCCGCGCCAGCGCGGCTCCGTCGACAGGATGATTTCGCCCTGGCTGTTGGTCAGGAACACCGCCTCGGTCGTGCCGCGCCAACGGTCGATGATCCGCGCAAGGTCCACCTCGACCAGGATCACGCCCAGAAGCCGGTTCTCCGGCCCCCGCAAGGCGCGCGAAAAGGTGAAATCATAGCGCCCGGTTTCCGGCTCGTTCGAGGTAAAGACCGTGTCGGGCGAGCGTGTCGCCTGCACGAAGAACGGGTCCGAGTTCCGCAGCTGCGCCAGCCGCGAGCGGTCGGTGGCCGCCACGATCCGCCCCTCGCGGTCCAGCAGCACCAGCGAGGCCGCGCCGATCTCGTCCACGTAGGAAATCAGGCGCTGCGAGGTGTCGGTGAAACTGTTGGTCTCGAGCGAGCGGATCAGCACCGGGTCGCGCGACAGCAGAAGCGGCACGACCGAATGGCGCTGCAGCTCGGACTGCACGGTGCCCGAGTAGATCGCCAGCCGGATCTCGGCGCGGTTGCGCGTGGTCTCGGTGAACCGCTGCGTGAGCCAGGTGTTCGACACCCAGATCGCCGCGACGGCGACCATCACGAAGACAACCAGGAACGCCCGCAGCACCCATGTGCGGCGGCGATGGCCGATGTCGGCCCCGGTCTGGCTGTCACTTGCGCTCATGGCCCTCATGGTAGGCGCGCCGCGCCCCCCGCTCAAGCCGCCGGATGCGTCAGGCCGCGACCAGCGCCTCGGCCAGCCCCTTGAACATCGCCGCCCCGTCGGTGCCGCCCTGCGCGGCCTCCACCACCCGCTCGGGATGCGGCATCAGGCCCAGCACCCGGCGGTTCGCACTCAGCACGCCCGCGATGTCGTCCATCGCGCCATTGGGGTTGCCGATGTAGCGAAAGGCGACGCGATCCTCGGCCTTGAGCATCGCCAGCGTCTCGGGGTCGGCGACGTAATTGCCGTCGTGATGGGCGATCGGCACGGTGATCTCCTGCCCCGCGGCATAGCCGGCGGTAAAGGCGCTGTCGGTGCTCTCCACCCGCAGCCCCTGCATCCGGCAGACGAACTTCAGCCCCGCGTTGCGCATCAGCGCACCGGGCAGAAGCCGCGTCTCGCACAGCACCTGGAAGCCGTTGCAGATGCCCAGCACATAGCCCCCCGCCTCGGCGTGGCGTGCGACGGCGCGCATGATCGGCGATTGCGCCGCGATGGCCCCGCAGCGCAGGTAGTCGCCATAGGAGAACCCGCCCGGCACGCCCACGATATCGGTGCCCGCGGGCAGATCGGCCTCCTTGTGCCAGACCATCTCGACCTCGAAACCGGCGGCCCGAAAGGCCACGGCAAGGTCACGGTCGCAGTTGGAGCCGGGGAAGACGAGGACGGCAGCTTTCATCGGTCGGGACCTTTCGGGCTAGCGGGTGAAATCGGTGATGACGGCAACGCCGGGCGGGGCCACGGCGTCGAAGAGGGCCAGTTCGGCGGAGACATCGGAGAGCGCCACGCGCCGCGCGATCATCGGCGAGAGGTCGAGGCCCGTCGCCGCGATGAACTCGAGCAGCGCGGAATAGCGATGCGCGGGCATCCCCCGCGTGCCGTAGACGGCCAACTGGCCGGAATAGAGCGCATCCCAGGGAAGCGCGATGCGGGCATGGTCGCCCGCGGGCATCCCCACCTGCACCATGCGCCCCAGCTTGCGCAGGCTTTTCAGGGCGTTCTCGGCGGTCACCGCGAACCCCAGCGCCTCGAGCGCGACATGGGTGCCGCCGCCGGTGGCCGCGCGCATCGCCCCGGCGGGATCGTCCCCGCGCGCGTCGATCACCGCCTCGGCCCCCAGCGCGCGCGCCATCTCGAGCTTCTCGGGCACCACGTCCGCCACGGCGACCCGCGCCCCCATGGCGCGGCCCAGCATCAGCGCGGCCAGCCCGATGCCGCCCGCGCCCCAGATGCCCAGCCATTCGCCCGGCTGCAGCCCCGCGCGCCCGGTCAGCGCATGCCAGGCCGTCGTCACCCGGCAACCCAGGGCGGCGGCCAACGCGGGATCCATCCCCTCGGGCAGCGCGGTCAGGTTGGCGTCGGCGCGCACCACGGCGATCCGCTCGGCGAAGGCCCCGTCGCAGGTGAAGCCGGGAACCGCTTGCGTGGCACAGATCGTCTGGTTGCCTGCCTGGCAATCGGGGCAACGCCCGCAGGCCAGGATGAAGGGCGCGATCACCCGGTCGCCCGCGCGCCAGCGCGCAACCTCCGGCCCCGCCTCCAGCACCACGCCGCAGAACTCGTGGCCCGGCACATGCGGCAGGCTCACGTCCGGGTCCGCGCCGGTCCATGCATGCCAGTCGGAGCGGCAGATGCCGCAGGCCAGAACCTCCAGCACCACCCCGTCGGGCGGGCAGGCGGGATCGGGCAGATCCTCGATCCGGAGCGGCTGGCGCCAGGCGGTCAGCCGGGCCGCGCGCATCAGCCCATCTCCACCCGGTAGCTTTCGATCACGGTATTGGCGAGCAGCTTTTCGCACATGGCGGTCACGTCGGCCTCGGTCGCACCTTCGGCGAGGTCCAGCTCGATCACCTTGCCCTGCCGCACGCCGTTCACGCCCTCGAACCCCAGCGCGCCCAGCGCCGATTTCACCGCCTCGCCCTGCGGGTCGAGCACGCCCTGCTTCAGCATCACGGTCACGGTGGCCTTCATCGCGCCATCCCCTTCATCTTTCCAAAAATACGCAATCCCCCGGCTGTCACCGGGCGCCTGCGTCAGTTGATCAGCGTCGGTTTCGTCGTGCCCGTCTCGCGCTGCGGCATCACGCCGAGACGGCGCGCGACCTCGGTATAGGCATCCGCCAGATTCCCCAGGTCGCGGCGGAACACGTCCTTGTCGAGCTTCTGGCCCGTCTCGATATCCCACAACCGGCAGCTGTCCGGGCTGATCTCGTCGGCCACGATCAGGCGCATGTAATCGCCGTCCCAGATCCGCCCGATCTCGATCTTGAAATCGACCAGCTTGATGCCGACGCCCAGCATCAGGCCCGACAGGAAGTCGTTCACCCGCAGCGCGAGCGAGACCATGTCGTCGAGATCCTGCTGCGTGGCCCAACCGAAGGCGATGATGTGCTCCTCGCTGACCAGCGGGTCGCCGAGATCGTCGTTCTTGAAATAGAACTCGACGATGGGCCGCGGCAGCGCCGTGCCCTCCTCGATGCCCAGCCGCTTGGAAATGGACCCTGCGGCGACGTTGCGCACCACCACTTCCAGCGGAATGATCTCGACCGCGCGGATCAGCTGCTCGCGCATGTTCAGGCGGCGGATGAAATGCGTCGGCACGCCGACCGAGTTCAGGCCGGTCATGAAGAATTCGGACAGGCGGTTGTTCAGCACGCCCTTGCCCTCGACCGTCGCGCGCTTCTCGGCGTTGAACGCGGTGGCGTCGTCCTTGAAATACTGCACCAGCGTGCCGGGCTCGGGGCCTTCATAGAGGATCTTGGCCTTGCCTTCATAGACCTTCTTGCGGCGTGCCATGCATGTCTTCCCGGAATTGTCTGTGGGGCGGTATGCGGTCACGCGCCCTTAACCTGACGCGCCTATAGGGCAAAGCGCGCTGTGTCGCAAGCGAGGCCGGGCATCGGCGCTTGCAGCCGGTCCGCCACGCGCCCTAAACTGCCGCCAACAGGCCAATTGGACGATGGAGAGCCCGATGACCACCTTCGACGACCGCGAGAACGCGTTCGAGAACAAGTTCGCCCATGACCAGGAAATGCAGTTCCGCGCCGAGGCGCGGCGCAACAAGCTGATGGGCCTGTGGGTGGCCGACATCCTCGGCAAGACCGGCGACGAGGCCGAGGCCTATGCGAAAGAGGTGGTGAAGGCCGATTTCGAAGAGGCCGGCCACGAGGACGTGATGCGCAAGGTTCTGGCCGACCTCGGTGACCGGGTGGCCGAGGCCGAGGTGCGCCGGAAATACGATGCGCTGCTGGCCGAGGCCAAGGGCCAGCTGCTGAACGAAAGCTGATCGCCCGAGGACTGGCGCGCCCGGCTGTCGGGCGCGCGCGACGGCCCCGCCCCACCGGCGGGGCCGTTTGCGTTTGCACCATGAGCAAGGCTCATGATCTTCATGCAAAATTTGCGCCTTGCTCATAACGGGGTAAACCGCCAAGTGAGCCTGGCGCGCCCTCGATCCCACGGAGACCCCTATGACAAACCCGCTTGCCGAGCTTCTGCAGACCCGCGACTGGCTTATGGCCGATGGCGCGACCGGCACGACGCTGTTCAACATGGGCCTGCAATCGGGCGACGCGCCCGAGCTGTGGAACGCCGATCATCCCGACCGGATCACCGCGCTCTACAAGGGGGCGGTCGATGCGGGCTCCGACATATTCCTGACCAATTCCTTCGGCGGCACCCGCTCGCGGCTCAAGCTGCACGATGCGCAGGACCGCGCCTACGAGCTGAACAAGCTCGCCGCCGAGATCGGGCGCGAGGTGGCGGACGCCTCGGGCCGCCGCGTGATCGTGGCGGGCTCGATGGGCCCGACGGGCGAGATCATGGCCCCCATGGGCCCCCTCACCCACGAGGCCGCGGTCGAGATGTTCCACGAACAGGCCGAGGGGTTGCGCGACGGCGGCGCGGATGTGCTCTGGGTCGAGACGATCAGCGCGCCCGAGGAATATGCCGCCGCGGCCCAGGCCTGCGCGATGGCCGGCATGGACTGGTGCGGCACCATGAGCTTCGACACCGCGGGGCGCACGATGATGGGCCTGACCTCGGCGGGGATGGCGGAGATGGTCGAGAAACTCGACCACGCGCCGCTGGCCTATGGCGCGAATTGCGGCGTCGGGGCCTCGGACCTGTTGCGCACGGTGCTGGGCTTTCGCGCCGCGGGCTCGGAGCGCCCCGTCATCGCCAAGGGCAACGCGGGCATCCCCAAGTATCACGACGGCCACATCCACTACGACGGCACGCCGGAGCTGATGGCGCGCTACGCGGTCATGGCCCGCGACGCGGGCGCCACGATCATCGGCGGTTGCTGCGGCACCACGCCCGAACACCTGCGCGCCATGCGCAAGGCGCTGGAAGAGACGCCGCGCGGCGCGGCCCCGGCGCTGGAAGAGATCGCCGAGGTTCTCGGCGGCTTCTCCTCGGGCTCGGATGGCACCGACGACAACGGCCCCAAGCGCGAGCGCACGAGCCGCCGCCGCGCAAAAGGCTAATGGCCCGGCTTGCGCGCAACGAAATCCACCAGCGCGGAGCGGCCCGAATGGGCCGTTCCCTCGTCGATCTCGGCGTCGTAATCGGCGCTGTGCAGGATCTCCCAGCCGGCAAAGGCCTCGGCCAGCAGGGCCTCGGTATACATGTTCTCGGCGGCCTTCGGACCGCCCGTGCCATAGCCCACCTGCCGCGGCGCATAGCCGTGCAGAAGGAGCACCCCACCGGGACGCAAGGCCTCGGCGAAGCGTGCGAAGGCCGCCGCGCGCGCCGCGGGGGGCAGGAACTGGATGAAGACCGCGACCAGCGCATCGACCGGTTCGGACCAGTCCCACGCCTCGAGCGTGGAGACCTGGAAGGCGACCTCGACCTCGGCCGCGGCGGCCAGCGCACGGGCCTTGGCGATGGCATTGGGGCTGATGTCGAAGGCGGTGACCTGATGGCCGAGCCGGGCGAGGTGAACGGCATTGCGCCCCTCGCCGTCGGCAACCGACAGCACCCGCGCGCCCGGCGGCAGATGATGCGCCTGCGCCACCAGGAAGGCCGCGGGGGCCTGCCCGAAAAGATAATCCTCGCGCGCGTAGCGGCTGTCCCAGTCCATCGTGATCTCCCGGCTGTTAGGCGCACGTTAACCGCACCGGTGGCAGAGTTGGAGCCATGCCGGATCTTTTTTCAATCGCCCCGCCCAATCCGCCAAGCGTCGACCCCGAGCTCTGGCTTCACCACATGTTCTCGTCGGATGCCGCGATCCGCGGCGGCGTCGTCCGACGAAAGGCCCGCGATGTCGAGCGCATCGTCGGCTGGCCGCGCTTTCGCGCGGAGCTGCACCGGCGCGGCTACCGCGCCGTGGTCAACGGCGGGCAGGTCGTGGTGTTCTGCAACGCCGAACCCTTGCGCAGGCTCGACTGAGGCGCCCCGGTTTCTTGCAAGAAACCGGCCAGAGCCTTGCAAGGCTCTGGTTCACGCCCTTGCAAGGGCGTGGCGAGAATTTTGCAAAATTCTCGCGGGGCGCCCGCAGCCATCCCCTGCGCGCAACGACCGGGGCGAAAACAATCCCTGCGGGTCGCGCGGCGCGCGGCCCATGTCGCAATTCGGCATTCGCCGGGACGTAATTCGACTACGAACCAATCCACACGCGCATCGCGCGGGGCCAGCAGACAGGAGACGCGCCCATGTCGGATGAAGAAGACATCATCCTTTCCGAGCTCGACGACGACGAGCTTGTCAGCCAGATGTTCGACGACCTCTACGACGGTCTCAAGGAAGAGATCGAGGAAGGGGTCAACATCCTGCTCGAGCGCGGCTGGACGCCCTACGACATCCTGACCAAGGCCCTTGTCGGCGGCATGACCATCGTCGGCAACGACTTCCGCGACGGCATCCTCTTCGTGCCCGAGGTGCTGATGGCCGCCAACGCCATGAAGGGCGGCATGGCGATCCTCAAGCCCCTGCTGGTCGAGACCGGCGCGCCGCGCATCGGCAAGATGGTGATCGGCACCGTCAAGGGCGACATCCACGACATCGGCAAGAACCTCGTCTCGATGATGATGGAAGGCGCGGGCTTCGAGGTCGTGGACCTCGGCATCAACAACGCGGTCGAATCCTATCTCGAGGCACTCGAGGCCGAGACGCCCGACATCCTCGGCATGTCGGCCCTGCTGACCACGACGATGCCCTACATGAAGGTCGTCATCGACACGCTGAAGGAAAAGGGCATCCGCGACGATTACATCGTGCTCGTCGGCGGCGCGCCGCTGAACGAGGAATTCGGCCGCGCCATCGGCGCCGACGCCTATTGCCGCGACGCCGCCGTTGCGGTCGAGACGGCCAAGGACTTCGTCGCCCGCAAGCACAACCAGATGGCCGCCCGCGCCTGAGCGGCGCCGCCTCTGCGGTAGCGACAACCGGCCCGGCCTTTTGAGGCTGGGCCGGTTTCGTTTTCCAAGGTAATGGGGGCACATGGCCGTTTCCGTCTTCATCGCACGCCGCATCGACGCGGGCCTCTTCCGACACGTCCACGAGGACGTGTTCGATGCCCCCCCCGATCCGCTTCTGACCGATGACTTCCTGGCCGCCCCGCATCTGCACATCGCCGTCGCCGTGGAACGCGACCTGATGGTGGGCATGTGCTCGGGCGTGGTGCATCACCACCCCGACAAGCCGCCGCAATGGTGGATCAACGAGATCGGGGTCGCCGGCCCATGGCGCAGGCTGGGCATCGGCACCCGGCTGGTGATGACCTGCATGGATCATGCCCGCAGGCTCGGCTGCACCGACATCTGGGTGGTGTCCGACCCCACCGACATGGCCGAGGGCTTCTGGCAGAGCCTGCGCTGGAGCCGGACCGGCACGCGGCTGGCGATGTTCTCGCACCCGCTGGACTGACCGGGTCTTGCGCTTTGCCGCCCGTGGGCGTTTGGTCGGCCCATGACGATCTACGCCATCGGCGACATCCACGGCCATCTCGACCTGCTCCGCGCGGCCCATGACCGCGTGGAGGACGACCGGGCGCGCGAAGGCACCGCCGCTGCGCCGCTGGTGCATCTGGGCGACCTGGTCGATCGGGGACCGGACAGCGCGGGCGTGGTCGCCTTCGTCATGGCGCGTCACGCCGAGGATGCGCGCATCGAAACGCTGACCAGCAATCACGACAGGATGTTCAGCCGGTTCCTCGAACCGGTCCCGCGCCCGGACCCGAGGCTTCGCGCCGGTCTGGACTATATCAACCCGCGGGTGGGCGGGCTGGACACGCTGGCCTCCTACGGGGTCGCGCGGGACGCGGACGACCCGCACGGCGCGGCCCGCGCCGCGGTGCCCGAAGCGCACCTCGCCTTCCTGCGCGAGCGCCCGGCGTCCCTTGCGACGCCGCAGGTGTTCCTCGCCCATGCCGGGGTCCGCCCCGGCCGGCCGCTCGAGGCGCAGGAGATCGACGACCTCGTCTGGATAAGGGAGCCGTTCCTGAGCGACACCCGCGACCATGGCGCGCTGGTGGTCCACGGTCACACCCCGGTCGAACAGGTCGAGCTGCACCCCAACCGGCTCGCCATCGACACCGGGGCCGCCTATGGCGGTCCGGTAAGCGCCGTCGCCATCGAGGAGGACGGGCGCGTCTTCGTCCTGACCGACACGGGCCGCGTCCCCGTCAGGCCCATCGCACCATGATGCCGCCCCGCGATCTCGCCCTCGTGGGCCTCGTCATCCTCGCCTGGGGGTCGAATTTCAGCGCGATGAAACTCGCGCTCGAAGAGCTGCCGCCGCTTCTCTTCGTCGGGCTGCGTTTCGCCATCCTCGTGCCCTTCCTCGCGCTGTTTCCACGCCCCGCGGGCTGGCCCGCGATCCTCGCGGTGGGCGCGCTGATCAACATGGGCCAGTTCGGCTTCCTGTTCTCCGCCCTGCAGGCCGACGTGACCGCGGGCCTCGCCTCGCTCATCCTGCAAAGCCAGGCGCCGCTCACGATCCTTCTGGCCTGGCTGGCCTACGGGGAGCGCATCACCTGGGTGCAGGGCCTCGGCATCGGGCTGGCGGCCTGCGGGCTGGCGGGGTTCGGGCTGGCCTCGGGGGGCAACATCACGCTCATCGGCCTCGGCCTGATCCTCTGCGGCGCGCTCTGCTGGGCCTGCGGCAACCTCGTCTTCCGCCGCCTGCCCGGCGTCGACATGCTGGCGCTGTTCCTCTGGGCCAGCCTCGTGCCGCCGCTGCCGATGCTCGGCCTGTCGCTGATCACCGAAACCGCGGACCCCTGGGGCGCGATCATGGCCCTCAGCCCGGCGGGCTGGGGCGCTGTGGTCTACGTGGCGCTGATCTCGACCGTGCTGGGCTACTCGATCTGGGGCACGCTGCTGTCGCGGCATCCGGCGGCCATGGTCACGCCCTTCGCGCTGCTGATCCCCGTGGTGGGGCTGGCCACAGCGGCGGTGGTGCTGGGCGAGCGCGTGACCGGGGCCGAGGCGCTGGCGGGGCTGACCGTGCTCGCCGGGCTCGCCCTTGCCGTTCTGGGGCCACGATATGCCGCGCGCAGGGCTTCCCGACGCGCGCCCCCTGCCCCATGATCGCCCCATGACACGTCTCGACGACCAGACGCTCACCGAGACCGGCCTTGCGCCCGAAGGGCGGGGCCGCGTGCTGCTGATCGGCTGCGGCGCGCTGGCGCGCGAAATCCTCGACCTCAAGGCCGCGAACGGCTGGGACCACCTCGACCTGCATTGCCTGCCCGCGATCCTGCACAACCACCCCGAGAAGATCCCCGCCGCCGTCGAAGAGGCGGTGACGGCGCGGCGCGGCGATTACCAACAGGTCCTGGTCCTGTATGCGGATTGCGGCACCGGCGGGCTGTTGCAGGCAACCTGCGCGCGGCTGGGTGTGGAGATGCTGGAGGGCCCGCATTGCTACAGCTTCTTCGAAGGCAACGCCGCTTTCGCCGCGCGTGAGGAGATGACGGCCTTCTACCTGACCGATTTCCTCGTCCGGCAATTCGATGCCTTCGTGACCCGGCCCCTCGGCCTCGACCGGCACCCGCAACTGCGCGACATGTATTTCGGCAATTACACCACGCTGGTCTACCAGGCGCAGACCGACGACGCCGAGCTGACCGAGAAGGCCCGCGCCTGCGCGGCGTTTCTCGGTCTGGACTTCGAGCGCCGCTTCAGCGGCTACGGTGACCTCGAACGGGCGCTCCGCCGGGTCTGAGGCGCCGGAAAACTCGAGTTTTCCGACGCGGAAAGCTGCAGCTTTCCGAACCCGAAAAACTGCAGTTTTTCGCCCCCCTCACGCGGCGGCTTTTGCCGCCGCCAGCGATCGGATCCGCTCCACCATCGCCCTCAGCCCGTTCGAGCGTTGCGAGGAGAGGTGATCGTTCAGCCCCAGCCGCGCCAGCTCGCCGCCCGCATCCACCTTCAGCACCTCGCCCACGCTCAACCCGTCATAGAGCGCGTGCAGCACCGCGATCAGCCCGCGCACGATCATCGCGTCGCTGTCGCCGCGGAAATGAAAGGTCGCGCCGGCCCCGTCGCCTTCGATCCGCGGCAGGATCCAGACCTGGCTCGCGCAGCCG
Organism: Roseicyclus sp.; assembly: GCA_025211115.1. Lineage (GTDB taxonomy): Bacteria > Pseudomonadota > Alphaproteobacteria > Rhodobacterales > Rhodobacteraceae > Roseicyclus. The sequence goes on from JAOARA010000176.1 coordinate 25,340, forward strand.
TCCACCTTGGTCGCGGGCACCTTTACCGCGTCCTCCAGCGGCTCCATCGCCTTGCCCAGCTCGATGACATGGCGATAGCGCTCCTCCCAGTCGTCGAGGAACTCGAAGGTGTCGGCGATCTCTTCGAAGGCGGGGGTGGCCATCGGTCTTCTCTCCGCTCGGTCGGTCAATGTCGGTGCCCCTGACCTATGCCGCCGGGCCACGCCCGTCCAGAGCCGGGTTTTCCTCGCTTTTCATCGCGCGCCGGGTGCGCTACCCAAGACGGGCACGACCCCGACGGAGAGACCCGATGCTGCGCGTGATCCTCAGCCTTGCCCTGGTGACCAGCCTTGCGGCCTGCGGCGCAAGCCGCCTGAACCCGCTCAACTGGTTCGGCGGCGACCGCGAGACGCGGGTCGAGACCGTCGAAGCGGAAGAGCCCGCCGATCTGCGTGGCCTCGTGGCCGAGGTCACCGCGCTTTCGGTCGAGGCGACCTCGCAAGGTGCCATCATCCGCGCCACCGGCCTGCCGCCCACCCAGGGCTTCTGGGAAGCCGAACTGGTCGAGGTCGCGCGCGGCGAGGGTGCCATCACCTATGAATTCCGGGTCTTCCCGCCGGTCACGCCCACGCGGGTCAGCACGCCGCAATCGCGCGAAGTGATCACCGGCACCCAGCTGAGCAACCGCGAGCTGGCCGAGATCCGCAGGGTCACCGTGATCGCCGCGCAGAACAGCCGGACCGTCAGCCGCCGCTGAGGCGGCGCGACAGGCCGCGGGCGCAAGTCAAAGGGTCAGCCGGTCAGACCGGAACGATCCTGACCTGGTCGCCGACCGCCGACAGGGCGATCTCGCCACGCAGAAGCCGCAGCGCATCCTCGCCGAAAACCTCGCGCCGCCAGCCGGTCGCCCAGATCCCGTCATGCGCCCCGCAGGCGATGTCGTCGAGATCCGAGGAGGAGGCGATCAGCTTGGCCGCGACGCCCGCCTGCTCGGCCTTGGCCTTGAGCAGAACGCGCAACAGGTCGGCCAGCGCGGGGTTCATGTTCGACCGGTCGCGCCCTTCCTCGGGCTTGGGCTGCTTCTCGCCGGGCAGCTCCAGGCCACGGCGCACCGCGGCGACCAGCCCGTCGGCGATCTCGCCCTTGCGCGCGTCCCGCAGCAAGAGCCGCGACTTGGACAGGTCGGCCAGCGATTTCGGCTTGGTCGAGGCCAGCTCCATCAGCGCGTCGTCCTTCAACACGCGGTTGCGCGGGATATTCTTGGTCTGGGCATATGTCTCGCGGAAGGCCGCCAGCTCCCGCGCGATGGCCAGTGTCTTGCCCGAATTGGTGCGCAGCTTCAGCCGCTTCCACGCCTCGGTCGGGTCGGTGACATAGGCCTCGGCATTGGTCAGCGCCGTAAGCTCTTCCTCGAGCCAGTGGGTCCGGCCCGTGCGCGCCAGTTCGCCCGCGAGATGCTCGTAGATCTGGCGCAGGTGGGTCACATCGGCCAGCGCATAGGTCTTCTGCGCATCCGAGAGCGGCCGGCGCGACCAGTCGGTGAACCGCGAGGACTTGTCCAGCGGCGCGCGCGCGATCTTGCGCACCAGCGTCTCGTAGCCGACCTGGTCGCCGAAACCGCAAACCATCGCGGCGACCTGCGTGTCGAAGAGCGGCGCGGGCACCACGCCGCCTTCGACATGGAAGATCTCGAGGTCCTGGCGTGCGGCATGGAACACCTTGACCACGCCGGGCGCTCGAAAGAGCTCGTAGAGCGGATCGAGCGACAGCCCCTCGGCCAGCGGATCGACCAGCACCGCATCCGCGTCATCGGTGCCCGGCAGCGCAAGCTGCACAAGGCAGAGCTGCGCGAAATAGGTGCGTTCGCGCAGGAACTCGGTGTCGACGGTGACGTAGGGGGCGTCTGCCGCGCGGGCGCAGAAGGCGGCGAGGGCGTCGGTGGTGGTCAGGGTCTGGATCAAGGGCGCTGGTCTTTTCGCGGCAGGTCACAAAACTGGCCGCTGCATAGGCGAGCCGGGCCAGAAAGGAAAGAGGCCGCGTCCCGCGCCCCCTGCCCGCGTCCGGTGCCGGCGCTCAATGCCCCTTGGCCCCGCCAAGCCCCGCGGCGCGCAGAACCGGTGCCAGCACGCGGGCCACCAGCGGCATCAGCGCGGTGCCGAGCGCAAGGCCCAGCGCCCCGTGCAGCACGGCGCCCGCCAGCCATTCCGCGAAACCGCCCAGCGCGGCGAAGGCATGGGCGATGGCGTGAACCACGCCCTCGGGTCCGTGCCAGCCCATGCCGGCCAGCGCATGCGTGACAATGGCCCCGCCCACCCAGAGCATCGCGCCCGTGCCCACCACCATCAGCGCCTTCAGGAACCCCGGCATCCCCCGCACGATCCCGCGGCCCAGGGCCCGGCCCAGCCCTGTCCGCCCCGCCTCGGCCATGTGCAGGCCGATGTCGTCCGCCTTCACGATCAGCGCGACCGAGCCGTAGACCAGCGCCGTGATCGCCAGCCCCACGATCAGAAGCGCCGCGGCCTCGAACCAGATCTGGTCGGTCTCGAGGGCGGCCAGCGCGATGGTCATGATCTCGGCCGACAGGATGAAATCGGTCTTGATCGCGCCCTTCACCTTCTGCTCCTCCAGGTGGGCGGCATCGACGATCTTATCGGCGACCGGCGTGGCGTGATCGGCGGGCGGGTTCAGCCAGTGCCAGATCTTCTCGGCCCCCTCGAAACAGAGGTAGAAGCCCCCCAGCATCAGCAGCGGCGCGATGGCCCAGGGCGCGAAGGCCGAGAGCAGCAGCGCCGCGGGCAGCAGGATCACCACCTTGTTGAAGATCGAGCCCTTGGCGATCTTCCACACGATGGGCAATTCGCGCGCAGGCGCGAAGCCGTGGACGTATTTCGGCGTCACCGCCGCGTCGTCGATCACCGCGCCCGCGGCCTTGGCCCCGGCCTTGGTCGCCTGCCCGATCACGTCGTCGACCGAGGCCGCGGCCACCTTGGCGATGGCCGCCACATCGTCGAGCAATGCCAGAAGTCCGCTTGCCATGACCTGCCCCTTTTGCACCTTTCACACGTCACGGGGCACTCTACCGCCCATGCCCCGCGCCACAAGTGTTAGCGCAAACCAGCGATGTTTCCGCTAACGGTTACGCTAACATGCGGGAAATCCATGGATTCCGGCTTGGCGGCTGCGCCCCCTTTCGCTATCGCAGCGACAACCGCTGCGCGAACGGACGAAAGGTTCATCCATGACGATCACTCTCGGCATCAACGGGTTCGGCCGCATCGGGCGCTGCACGCTCGCCCATATCACCGAGGCCGCCCGCAATGACGTGCAGGTCGTCAAGATCAACGCCACCGGCCCCATCGAGACCAACGCCCACCTGCTGAAATACGACAGCGTCCATGGCCGCTTCCCCGGCGAGGTGCGCGTCTCGGGCGACACGATGGACCTCGGCCGCGGGCCGATGAAGGTGTTTTCGACCTACGACCCGGCAGAGCTGGACTGGGAAGGCTGCGATGTCGTCCTCGAATGCACCGGCAAGTTCAATGACCGCGACGCCGCCGCCGTCCACCTGACACGCGGTGCCAAGCGCGTGCTGGTCTCGGCCCCAGCCAAGAACGCCGACAAGACCATCGTCTACGGCGTGAACCACCGCGAGCTTCTGGACACGCATCATGTCGTCTCGAACGGCTCCTGCACCACCAACTGCCTCGCGCCGCTGGCCAAGGTGCTGAACGACGCCATCGGCATCGAGCGCGGGATCATGACGACGATCCACAGCTATACCGGCGACCAGCCGACGCTCGACCGCCGCCACAAGGACCTCTACCGCGCCCGCGCCGCGGCCATGGCGATGATCCCGACCTCAACCGGGGCCGCCAAGGCCCTGAAAGAGGTGCTGCCCGAGCTCGAGGGCCGCCTGGACGGCACTGCGCTTCGCGTGCCCACGCCCAATGTCTCGGCCGTCGACCTGACCTTCGAGGCGGGAAAGGACGTCACCGTCGAGGACGTGAACGAGATCATCCGCGAAGCCGCCGAGGGCCATATGCGCAGCGTGCTGGCCTATGACCCCGAGCCCAAGGTTTCGATCGACTTCAACCACACCACCCATTCCTCGATCTTCGCGCCCGACCAGACCAAGGTCGTGGGCGGCCGCACCGTGCGGGTGCTGGCCTGGTATGACAACGAATGGGGCTTTTCCGCGCGCATGGCCGACGTTTCCGCCGCAATGGGGCGCCTGCTGCACTGAGCGGCCTCAGACCCCCGAGATCAGCACATCCAAGGCGCGGGTGATCGCATCGCCCGCGCCTTTTGCCGTCCCGACCTTCTCGAGGGGCGCCCGGCGGACAGCGGCGATCAGGCGCGTGGCGAGAACCAGCTTCCGCCCCTCGACCTCGATCACCGGGTTCAACCGCGCGACCGCGGGGTAATCCGGCAGAAGCGGGATGATGACGACCGTCGGATCGGGCGGCAACAGGTCACTTTCGACGACCACCATCAGCGTGCCGCGATAGGCGGCGACATCGAACCGGGTCAGGCCGTCCATGTCGCCCGGCTCGGCCCCGCCATGATCTCGGCCAGCGGATGGCCGTTCTCCGCGTGCCAGCGGGCCTGCGCTGCAAAGGCCTCGGCGTTCTCCTCCAGCCACTGCCGCTGCCGCGCCTCGGCCAGCGCGGTGCGCAGGGCAGCCTCGGCCACGGCCGAGACGTTGACGCCCAGCGCGCGGGCCTCGTCAAGCGCCGCCGCATCGAGACTGAGAGAGGTCTTTCGTTTCGCGCTCGAAGACATTCAGCACCCCCCGAAATACCGCATGATCATACCGCTCCAGCCACGACCTTGCAACGCACCAGCGGCGTTCAAGGCCGTCGCGCGCCCCTCAACCGCAGTTGCAGAGGCCTCTGCCGAAGGTTTGCGCGCCCCCATCCCAACCTCGGTGCAATGGTGCCCGGCGCTGTCCCCGGTCATCTCCCGTCTCGTCAAGGCGCCGCATCCCGCAGCGCCAACACCACAGGAGACTGACCCGATGACCCGCATCCTCCCCGCCGCCCTCGCGCTTGCCATCGCCCTGCCCGGCATGGCGCTCGCCTCCTCCGACGCGCCCGTCGCGGAAGAGACGCAAACCGCGATCCGCACCATGCTCGAGGCCGAAGGCTACGAGGTCCGCCAGATCCAGACCGAGGACGGCATGTTCGAGGCCTACGCGCTCAAGGACGGCGAACGCTACGAGATCTACATCGACGCCGACATGCAGATCGTCCGCACCAAGCGCGACGACTGAGGCCCGGCCGACGCAAGGCCCGAGGGGGCGGGCCCGATCCCGCCCCATTCCCCCCACCGCAAGGACCCGCACCATGACCCGCCACCCCGTCTGGGACCCGTTCATCCGGCTGTTCCACTGGTCGCTCGTCGGCCTTTTCGCCGCCAATGCGCTGTTCACCGAGGATGAAAGCACGCTGCACGAATGGGTCGGCTACGCCGCCGTCACGCTGATCGCGGCGCGCCTGATCTGGGGCCTGATCGGCCCGCGCCACGCGCGCTTCGCCGATTTCCTGCCCTCCCCCCGCGCCGCCCTGCAGCAGCTGCAGGACATCGCCACCGGCCGCCATCGTGTCCACCTCGGCCACACGCCGCTGGGCGCGCTGATGATCCTGAACCTGCTCGTCACGATCCTGTTGATCGGGGCAACCGGCTACATGATGACCACCACCGCCTTCTGGGGTGTCGGCTGGGGCGAGGAGACGCACGAGGTTCTGGTCGGCTGGGCCGAGATCTCCATTGTCGTCCATATCGCCGCGGTGATCTGGGAGTCGGTCCGCACCGGCGTGAATTTGCCGCGGGCGATGGTCTCGGGGGTCAAGTCCGTCCCGGACGATGCTACCATAGTCGAATGATCCGCGGCCTGTCCGAAAACCCCATGGCGCTTGGCGCCCTGATCCTTGCGCAGGGGGCCTGCGCGGGGATCTTCCTGTTCGATGTCGTGCTGGACGGCGGCGCGATGCAGACGCTCTGGCCGCTCGACTGGCATTTCGCGGTTGAGGCCGCCGCGGTCGCGGGCCTGATCGCGGGCATTGCCTTCGAGATCCGGGTGCTCTTGCGCCTGCTGGCGCGCAAGGCGCATCTGGAACGCCAGGTCAGCATGGCCGCCAGCGCTCTGCATGACGTGATCGAGGCACATTTCCGCGACTGGTCCCTGACCGCCTCCGAAGCCGATGTGGCATGGTTCACGGTCAAGGGGCTTCCCATCGCCGAAATCGCGCGGCTGCGCGGCTCGGCCGAGGGAACGGTGAAAAGCCACCTGAACGCGATCTACCGCAAGGCGGGCGTGTCGAACCGGGGCGAGCTGCTGAGCCTGCTGATCGAAGACCTGATGGACGACCCCGCCGAGCCCGCGGCCCCGCTGACCGCCCCGCGCAGCGCATGAGCGATTTGCCCCTTTGCCTGCCCGCGCCGCCGTGGCAGGGTCCGCGCGCAACGCGAAAGGGGCAGGCATGACCAACGGGCTGGCGATCTTTCTGGGTCTCTGCATCGCGGCCTTCCTCGCCGTCGATGCCACGCTCTACGGCTGGGACCTGTCGCTTCAGCTCGCCCGCCGCTTCACCGACCTTCTGCAGTGGCTCGCCTTCTGGCGGTAATCGATGCGCCCACTGCCCGTTTTGGCGGCATTTGCCCGATGCATCGGCACAGCCCGCCCCACGGGGAATTGCAGCCCAGCGGGGCCGTCGCTAATCTTGCGTCTCGATGCCCGCCCAGACGGGCCGACCAACAGTGAAGGATTGACCCGATGACATCCGTGTTCGACCTCGCCCGCGGCACCACGCTGGCGCTTGCCGCGGCGCTTCTGACCGCGCTGCCCTTTGCCGCCGACGCGCAGGAGCGCACGCCGCAGGACCCGCGCCTGTTCACCCCCGGCCAGCTGACCGTCGGCACCGGCGACCCGGTCTATCCGCCCTGGATGATGAACAACGACCCCGCGGGTGGCGAAGGCTTCGAGAACGGCCTCGTCTACGCGCTGGCCGAAGAGATGGGCTTTACCCCCGATCAGGTCGTCTGGGTCGGCCAGACCTTCGACCAGGCCATCGCGCCGGGCGCGAAACCCTATGATTTCGGCATCCAGCAGATCTCCGTCACCGAGGCCCGCGCCGAGATCGTCACCTTCTCCCAGGTCTACTACCAGCCGCAGAAGGCCGTCATCGCGCTCCCCGGCACGGCGGCCGAAACCGCCACCAGCTTCGAGGATCTGCGCAGCTTGCGCTGGGGCGCCGTGATCGGGACGACCGACAATGACTACCTCGTCAACGTCCTCGGCATCGACGACGCCGCGATCTACAACGAACAGGTCGACGTCTTCCAGGCGATGCAGGCGGGCCAGATCGACGTGACGCTGGCCGCCCTTCCCACCGCGCTTTTCGTCACCGCCGTTCAGGTGCCCGACGCCGGGATCGTCGCGCTGCTTCCGGCGGACGAGAACGACCGCGGCCACGGCCTGTTGTTCGAGTTCGGCAACCCGCTGGTCGACTGGGTGGACGAGGCGCTGACCGCCCTCATCGAACGCGGCACGGTCGACGAATTGGTCGCCACCTGGCTGGTGGCCGACCCGGACCTGCCGATCATCACCGAATGAGCATCGACAAGGCGCGGCGGGGCCCGCCCCCGCCGCCCCCGAAACGCGGCTTCGACTGGCGCGCGGCAGCACTCCCCTCGGCGATCAGCGCGCTCAGCGTGCTGATCGTCTTCGGCGCGCTCGGCTGGGCGATCACCTCGGCCGAGCAATGGCCGCGGATCAGGCTCCAGTTCTTCAACACCGAGGCCATGATCGCGGCCTTCCCCCGCGTGCTCCAGGGGTTCTGGATCAACGTCCAGGTCTGGCTGACGGTGCTGGCCTGCATCCTCGCCTGGGCACTGGCCCTCGCCGTGGTCCGCAGCTTGCGCGCGCCGTGGTTCGCGCCCTTCCGGCTGATGGTCGTCGTCTACATCGACATCTTCCGCGGCGTCCCCGTCCTGCTGCTCGTCCTGCTCTTCGGCTTCGGCGTGCCCGCGCTGAACCTGCCGGGCCTGCCCAACTCGGGCCTGTTCTGGGGCGGCGTCGCCATGGTGCTCAGCTATTCGGCCTATGTGGCAGAGATCTACCGCTCCGGCATCGACGCGGTCCACGAGGGGCAACGCGCCGCCGCCAAGTCGCTGGGCCTGAGCGAATGGCAGACCATGGTTCACGCGATCCTGCCGCAGGCGCTGCGCAACGTGGTGCCTGCGCTGATGAACATCGTCGTCGCCCTGCAAAAGGACGTGGCGCTCCTGTCGGTCATCGGCGTCCGCGACGCGGTGCGCGAGGCGCAGATCTACACCGCCACCACCTTCAACTATTCCTCGCTGATCGTGGCCGCGGGCCTGTTCCTCCTGGCCACCATCCCGATGGCGCGGCTCGCCGATTACCTGACCCGCCGCGACCGCGCGCGCCGCTTGCAGATCGCCACATGACCCCACGCATCCAGATCGACGAGGTCACCAAGTATTTCGGCGACAAGCTGGTCCTCGACCGCGTCAGCCTGAGCGTGCAGAAGCACGAGGTCACCTGCCTGATCGGCGCCTCGGGTTCGGGCAAATCCACGCTGCTCAGATGCGTGAACCGGCTGGTCGAGCATGACTACGGCACCATCCGCCTCGACGGCGTGCCGGTCGATGACCCCAGCTTCGGCAAGACCGGCCTGCAGCGCCGCGCGGGCATCGTCTTCCAGTCCTACAACCTCTTCCCTCACATGAGCGTGCTCGACAACATCACGCTCGCCCCGCGCAAGGTCCACGGCACACCCCGCGCCGAGGCCGAGGACCGCGGCCGCGAGGTTCTCGCCCGCTTCGCCATGGACCGTTTCGCGCAGGCCTACCCCGAGCAGCTCTCGGGCGGCCAGCAACAGCGCGTCGCCATCGCGCGTGCCCTGATGACCCGCCCCGACGTGCTGCTTCTCGACGAGATCACGGCCGCGCTCGACCCCGAACTGGTGGGCGAGGTTCTGGCCATCATCCGCGGCCTGAAGGACGAGGGGATGACCATGATGATCGTCACCCATGAAATGGCCTTCGCCCGCGAGGTCGCAGACCGCGTCGCCTTCCTCGACGGCGGCCTGATCCTCGAAGACGGGCCACCCGAACAGATCTTCGCCGCGCCGCAGGAAGAACGCACCCGCGCCTTCCTGCAACGCATCATCAGCGCGGGCCGCCTCTGAGATCCCCCCTTCCCATCGCGCCATAGCCCCGCTACACAGGCGATGTTACCGCTAACATCACGCGCGGCCCCGCCGCCGTTTTGCCGATCGTGAAACCCGTGGCAGGCTTGCGCGTAGATATGTCGACCCCAAAGGGACGGGAGAGCAACATGACCGTGAAAGTCGCCATCAACGGGTTCGGACGCATCGGGCGCAACGTGCTGCGCGCGCTGGTCGAACAGGGCCGGACGGATATCGAGGTGGTCGCCATCAACGACCTCGGCCCGGTCGAGACGAACGCGCACCTGTTGCGCTTCGACAGTGTCCACGGCCGCTTCCCCGGCGAGGTGAAGACGACCGAGACCACCCTCGACGTGGGCCGCGGCCCGATCGAGGTGACGGCGATCCGCAACCCCGCCGAGCTGCCCTGGTCCCATGTCGATATCGTGCTGGAATGCACCGGCATCTTCACCGACAAGGACAAGGCGCAGGTCCATCTCGAGAACGGCGCCTCGCGCGTGCTGGTCTCGGCCCCCTCCAAGGGCGCGGACAAGACCATCGTCTACGGTGTGAACCACGGCACGCTGGGGCCGGATGACGTGATCGTCTCGAACGCCTCCTGCACGACGAACTGCCTCGCGCCCGTGGCCCATGTGCTGCATGACGCCATCGGCCTGAAGCGCGGCTTCATGACGACGATCCACAGCTACACCGGCGACCAGCCGACGCTCGACAAGATGCACAAGGACCTCTACCGCGCGCGCGCCGCGGCGATGTCGATGATCCCCACCTCGACCGGCGCCGCCAAGGCCGTGGGCCTCGTGCTGCCGGATCTCGCGGGCAAGCTTGACGGCGTGGCGATCCGGGTGCCGACGCCCAATGTTTCGGTCGTGGACCTGACCTTCGAGGCCGCCCGCGACACGAGTGCCGAAGAGATCAACGCCGCCATCCACGCCGCCGCCGGCGCGGGCCCGCTCAAGGGCATCCTCGGCGTCACCGACGACATGCTGGTGTCGATGGATTTCAACCACGACCCCCATTCCTCGATCTTCGCCACCGCCCAGACCAAGGTGATGGACGGCAACATGTGCCGCGTCCTCAGCTGGTATGACAACGAATGGGGCTTCTCGAACCGCATGCTCGACACGGCGGTCGAGATGGGCAAGCACCTGTAAGCGGGGCTGGCCGGGGGTTTTCCGTATTTGGGGGAAGATGAAGGGCAATTTTAGTCGAATTGTCTGCATCCCCAGCCCGGATCATCGTCTTTCGGCGGTGCGCTCGTGCGACGCCCGGCCCGACCTCCGGCATGACGCCCGGCATGGCGCGGGTCGCAAAGGCCGCGCGCAAGATGGGGGTTTCGGGCTCGCTCCGGCCTGAAACCGCCTTACCTATCCGGCATGGACGATTTCGCAGCCCTCTTCACCACGCTCGACCAGACCACGAAGACCAGCGTCAAGACCGCCGCCCTGGCGGAGTTCTTTCGCACGGCCGCCGATGCGGACAAGCTCTGGACCGTGGCGCTGCTGTCGGGCCGCCGCCCGCGGCGCAGCATCACCACCAGCAGGCTGCGCGACTGGGCCGCCGAGCGCGCGGGCATTCCGCTCTGGCTGTTCGAAGCCTGCTACCCGGTGGTGGGCGACCTGTCCGAGACCATCGCCCTCGTGCTGCCCGAACCGGACCCCGCCGCGCGGATCCGCAAGCCGCTGAGCCGATGGATCGCCGAGCTGCGCGCGCTCGACCGGGCCGATGATGCCGCGCGCAAGGCCTTTGTCCTTGCCGCCTGGGACGGGCTGCCGCCCTCCGAGCGTTTCGTCTTCAACAAGCTGATCACCGGTGGTTGGCGCATGGGCGTCAGCCAGAAGCTGATGACCCGCGCCCTGGCGCAGGCCACCGGCATCGACGAGCCGGAACTGGCCCATCGCCTGATGGGCGACTGGTCCCCCGACAGGACCAGCTGGCAAGCCCTGATCGAGGCCCCCGACCCCGGCGCGGACCTGTCGCGCCCCTACCCGTTCCAGCTCGCCCACCCGCTCGAGACCGCGCCCGAGACGCTCGGCCCCGTCACCGACTGGCTGGCCGAGCGCAAATGGGACGGCATCCGCGGCCAGCTGATCCTGCGCGGCGGCGACCGTTACCTGTGGTCCCGCGGCGAAGAGCTGATGACCGACCGCTTCCCCGAACTGGCGCAGCTGGTCGATGCCCTGCCCGGCGGCTGCGTGATCGACGGCGAGATCCTGGCCTGGGACCACGCGGCCGAGGCTCCTCTGGGCTTTTCGAGGCTGCAACCGCGCATCGGGCGGAAGACCGTGCCGAAGAAGCTGCTGACCGAGGCCCCGGTCATCGTCATGGCCTATGACCTGCTGGAGGACGGCGGCGAAGACATCCGCGCCCTGGCGCTCGACCGTCGCCGCGCGCGGCTTGCCGCCCATCTCGCGCCCCTGCCCGCCGCCCTGCCGATCCGCCTGTCGCAGCCCGTCGCCGCCGAGGACTGGCAGGGGCTGGCCGCGGCGCGCGCCATCTCCCGCGACCTGGGCGCCGAGGGGCTGATGCTGAAGCGCCTCGACGCGGCTTACGTCGCGGGGCGGAAGAAGGGCGACTGGTGGAAATGGAAGCTCGACCCGCTGACCATCGACGCGGTGATGATCTACGCGCAGGCGGGATCGGGCAGGCGCGCGACGCTCTACACCGATTTCACCTTCGCCGTGCGCGACGGCAACGCGCTGGTGCCCTTCACCAAGGCCTATTCCGGCCTGACCGACGCCGAGTTCCGCGAGATCACGGCCTGGGTGCGCAAGAACACCACCGAGCGTTTCGGCCCGGTGCGCGCGGTCAAGCCGCATCATGTCTTCGAGATCGCCTTCGAAGGCATCCAGGCCAGCCCGCGCCACAAGTCGGGCGTCGCGCTGCGCTTTCCGCGCATGGCCCGCTGGCGCCGCGACAAGCCGGTGTCCGAGGCCAACACGCTCGACGACCTGAAGGCGATGCTGGCGCAATACGGCTGACCGCCGTCCGTCGCGGGCCGCAGGGCCGCGAATCCCCCGATGATGTGCTATGATCATCATCCCGGTGCCACCGGGCCGCGCCGCGAGGCCTGCCCCCACCCGGCACCCGAGACCCGGAGGAGACAGCCATGCATCACGCCGATCTCGTGCAATACGCCCGCAGCCTCTACGACGCCCACGGCGACAGGGCCGAGGCCGAGGCCGCGCAAAAGGCCGCCGCCGCGCGCCATGACGGCAAATCCGACGATGCCGCGAAATGGGACAAGATCAGGTTCCACATCAAGGAGTTGCGCGGCCCCCGCGTGACCTGACCCGGCAGCGCCCCGAACCGGCCCGTCATCTGCGGCATCCGATCCCCCCCGCGGGACTGGACCGGCCGGGCCCGCCGCCTAACTGGCGGGGCATGACCCTGATCGCCCTGCTTGCCACCGCCAGCCTGTTCGGCGGCATGATCTTCTTCAGCTTCGGCTTCGCGCCGGTGCTCTTCGCGCAACTGCCGCCCGACCGGGTGCGCCCGATCCTGCGCGGCACCTTTCCGTTCTACTATCTCGCCGTGATCGCGCTGGCCGGTCTTGCCGCGCTGGCCGCCCTGCCCGTCTCGCCCCTGACCGCGGCGCTTCTGGCCGGGATCGCCGCCAGCACGCTCTATGCGCGCCAGGACCTGATGGGCCGCATCAACGCGGCCACGGATCGCGGCGACCGCCGCGCCTTCGGGCTGCTGCACGAGGTATCGGTGGCGATCCAGCTGGCCCAGATCGGGCTTGCGGGCTGGGCCGTCGCCCTGCTGGCCTGAGTGCCGCCGCTCAGGCGACCTCGGCCACGGGCATCGGGCGCTTGCCCTCGGCCCAGGCCCGCGCCGCGGCGCCGAAGGCTTCGAAGAGGGGGCGCGACACCGGGTCCTGCGCCGCGCGATACTCGGGGTGCCACTGCACCGACAGGGTGAAGCCCGGCGCGCCCTTCACGTAGATCGCCTCGGGCGTGCCGTCGGGCGCATGGCCGTCGATCACGATCCGGCAACCGGGGGTCTTGATCCCCTGCCCGTGCAGCGTGTTGGTCATCACCTCGACCGAGCCCATCAGCCGGTGAAACGGCCCGCCCTCGGTGAAACTCACCACGTGGCGCAGCGCGAATTTCTCCTCGATCGTGCCATCGGGGGGCATCCGGTGGTTCATGCGCCCCGGCAGATCACGGATCTCGGGATGGAGCGTGCCGCCCATCGCCACGTTCACCTCCTGGAAGCCGCGGCAGACGCCGAGAAACGGCTGCCCCCGCTCCACGCAGGCCCGGATCAGCGGCAGCGCCACCGCGTCGCGCGCCCGGTCAAAGGCGCCATGCGCCTCGGTCGCGGCCTCGCCGTATTCCTCGGGATGGACGTTGGGCCGCCCGCCGGTGAAGAGGAACCCGTCGCAGACCTCCATCAACTCGGCCACGCAGACGAAGCGCGGATCTGCGGGGATCACCAGCGGCAACCCGCCCGCCACCTCGGCCACGGCTTCCGAGTTCATCGTGCCGCCCGCATGGGTGGAATACTGATCGTTGATCAGATGATGATTGCCGATGATGCCGATCACGGGCCGTGCCATGCGCGCTCCTCTCTGTCTCGTGTCCAGATGTAGCGCCGTTGTGCAGGGACGGAAAGCCACAGGGCGCGCAGAGCCGCCCTGCACAGGTGCAGATGCACAGGAAAAAGGCAGGCCGCGCCCGAAGCGCGCAGCCCCGCCGGCTCAGGCCAGCGCCTCGAGCCCCGCCGCCTCGATGCCCGCGACCGCCGCGGCCGCGTCATTGTCGGAGGTGTCGCCGGTCACGCCCACGGCCCCGAGCACCGCGCCGTCCTTCATCACCAGCACGCCGCCCGGCACCGGCACGAGTTTGCCGCCGAACGCGCCGTTCACCGCGGCCATGAAATAGGCCTGCCCCTCGGCGCGGGCCATCTGCGCCGAGCCGGGCATCCCCAGCATCACCGCGCCATAGGCCTTGCCGCGCGCGATCTCGAACCGCCCCGGAGAGGCCCCATCCTCCCGCTCGAAGGCCAGCAGATGCCCGCCCGCGTCCAGCACGCAGACCGACAGCGGCTTCAGCCCCATCTCGCGCCCCTTCTCCCGCGCGACCGACACCATCACCCGCGCCTGATCCAGTGAAATCATCTCAACCCTCCATTAAGGTTAACGCGCGCGCCCACCCCTTCATCTTCCCCCAAATACGGACTTCGGGAGCAACGGGACCGGCGCGCGCAACGTCCGTGGTTCACGCCGATTTCAGCTCGAGCCGCCGGGCATGCAGCACCGGCTCGGTATAGCCCGAAGGCTGCTCGCGCCCCTTGAACACCAGGTCACAGGCCGCGGCAAAGGCTATCCCGTTGAACCCCGGCGCCATCGGCACATAGCCCGCATCGCCCTCGTTCTGGCGATCCACCACGGCGGCCATGCGGCGCATGATCTCCATCACCTGCGTCTCCGAGACGACGCCGTGATGCATCCAGTTGGCGATATGCTGCGCCGAGATGCGGCAGGTCGCGCGATCCTCCATCAGCGCCACGTCGTTGATGTCGGGCACCTTGGAACAGCCCACACCGGCGTCGATCCAGCGCACGACATAGCCCAGGATGCCTTGGGCGTTGTTCTCGACCTCGCGCGTGATCTGCGCCTCGGACCAGCGCCGGTAGCTTGCCAGCGGAATGTCCAGCAGCGCGGTGACATAGGCGCGCCTTCCGCCCGCCTCGAGCTTCTCCTGAACGGCGGCCACGTTGACCTGGTGGTAATGCAGTGCGTGCAGCGTCGCCGCCGTGGGCGAGGGCACCCAGGCGCAATTGGCCCCCGCGCGCGGATGCTCGATCTTGGCCTCCAGCATCGCGGCCATCGCATCGGGCATGGCCCACATGCCCTTGCCGATCTGCGCCCGCCCCCGCAGCCCGCATTCGAGGCCGATGTCGACATTCTGGTTCTCGTAGGCGGTGATCCAGGACTTGCGCTTGATGAAATCCTTGCGCGAGAACGGTCCCGCCTCCATCGAGGTGTGGATCTCGTCGCCCGTGCGGTCGAGGAAGCCGGTGTTGATGAAGGCCACCCGGTGCTTCGCCGCCCGGATGCACTCCTTCAGATTGACCGAGGTGCGCCGCTCCTCGTCCATGATGCCGAGCTTCACGGTGTAGCGTTCCAGCCCCAGCATCTCCTCGACCATGCCGAAGGTCTCGTCGGCGAAAGCCACCTCTTCCGGCCCGTGCATCTTGGGCTTCACGACATAGACCGACCCCGCGACCGAGTTGCGCGCGCCCTCGTCCTTCTTCAGGTCATGCAGCGCGATCAGCGTGGTGATGACCGCGTCCATCAGCCCCTCGAACGCCTCCGATCCATCCTCCAGCCGGATCGCCGGGTTGGTCATCAGGTGGCCCACGTTGCGCACCAGCATCAGCGCGCGGCCCTTGACCGTCATCGCCGAGCCATCGGGCGCGACGTAATCGAGGTCGGGCGACAAGGCCCGCGTCATCTGCGCGCCGCCCTTCTCGAAGGTCTCGGTCAGGTCGCCCTTCATCAGCCCCAGCCAGTTGCCATAGGCCAGCACCTTGTCCTCGGCATCGACGCAGGCGACCGAATCCTCGCAATCCATGATCGCCGAGACGGCGGCTTCCATCCGCACATCCGCGAGCCCCGCCTGGTCGCGCGACCCGATGGGATGCGTGCGGTCGAAGACCAGTTCCACATGCAGCCCGTTGTTGACCAGCAGCACCCGCTCGGGCGCCTTGGGATGGCCGCGGTAGCCCGCGAATTTCGCCGGATCTTCCAGCGGCTTGTCGTCGATCAGCAGCTGGCCGCGGTCGACGTGGTAGCGCCGCGCATCGGCGTGGGAATGCCCCTCGACCGGAAAGGCGCTGTCGAGGAAGACGCGCGCCCGCGCCACCACCCGCGCCCCGCGCCCGCGGTCATAGCCGCCGGGCTTGGGCAGGCTGCCCATGGCATCCGTGCCGTAGAACGCGTCATAGAGGCTCCCCCAGCGCGCATTGGCCGCGTTCAGCGCGAAACGCGCGTTGGTGATCGGCACCACCAGCTGCGGGCCCGCGACCGTGGCGATCTCGGGGTCGATCTTCGAGGTGTCGATGGAAAACGCCTCCCCCTCGGGGAGGAGGTAGCCGATGTCGCGCAGGAACTCCTGGTAGGCATCGCCGTCAAAGGGCTGCCCCCGGCGCGCGATATGCCATTGGTCGATCTTTTCCTGCAGCGACTGCCGCTTGTCCAGAAGCGCCCGATTCTTCGCGGCCAGCCCGTTCAGGATCTCCGACATCCCGTCCCAGAACCGCGCGGGCTCCACGCCCGTGCCGGGCAGGGCCTGTTCCTCGATGAAGGCCGCCAGCCCCTCGGCCACCTCGAGGGACGCGCGTTTCACATAGCCTGTCATGGTGTTTTCCTCGCTTGCCGTTGCATTGCGTATGCCGCCGCATACCACCCGAGGCGCGGATTACGAAAAAAGTTTCCGATAGGCAACAAGCCGAGGTGAAAGCCGCGCGCGCACCCCTCGGGGCCGGGGTCGCTGCCCCCGAACATGCACCTCCGACAGACCGGCGCGCCGCGCCCAACGGGGCGATACGGCCCCGTTCCCGCGCAACCACGCCCGCGGCGTCAGCCGATCCAGCCCAGCGCCGCATCCTCGGTCAGGCGGGGCAGCACGGGCGCGTCATGGGTGACATCCGCCTCGGGCCAATCCTTCGGCCGATCCCCCGACAGGTCGGGCGCAAGAAGGCTCGCCACCGCCATCCCGGCGGCATGGATCAGCGCATGTTCCGGCAACAGCAGCTGGTGCCAGCTGACCGCCCCGCCGAACTCGCGCCCCGCCCGCCCCGTCCGCTCGAACACCGACGCGGGCACAAGCGCCTCCGCCCCGGCCTTCTCGATGCGCAGGTATTGCGTGGCGGGCACCAGGATATCCTCGGTCAGCCCCAGCAGGTCACGCGGCAGGCGCAGCGGCGCGGCCAGCCCACGGGCCGGCAGGCGTTGAACCCCGTGCCACAGCACGGGCCGGAACTGCCCGGCTTCGGTCCAGACCCGCTCGCCGGGCGCGATATCCTCGACGGGGCGCTTGCCCCGCTCGGTCAGGATGCGCGTGCCCGCCGCAAGCGCGCCCGCGCGCAGGATGGCCTCCCCCCCTTCGGGCAGGTCAAGCGACAGCGCCAGCTCCTGCCCCTGCTTGAGCGGCAGTGTCGAGGTGATGACCATCAGAGGCGCATCCCGGACGCTTTCGTCCTCCCGCATCTCCGGCTCGAGCCGGTAGGCCGTCAGCCGCAGACCACGCCGCACGTCCGCCAGCGTCCAGAGCGGCAGCACCCGCACCCCCGCATCGAACGCCCGCCCGCCGATCTCGAGCGGCGCGGCCAGCCTGTCGCCGTCGATCTTCATCGGGACGGGCCGCGCATGCTGCGACAGCCGCGTGGGGATCTGCACGACGGTCTGCGCCACGGCCAGCGGATCGTCCGGCAAGGGCCCTGCGAATTGTTCGGGAAAATAAGCGTAGCGCACGACCTGTGCCAAATTCGTTACCGCACTCTTCTGGGGCGTGCCCGTTTCGGGTCAGCCGCGACGCCCCGCCTCACGCGCCCCACCCTGCGCCCCCAAGGATCGCGTGTCGCGGCACTTGCGGGAACAATACCTTACCTCGTCCCACACCTTTTCCCACTTCTTACGCCAGGTAAAGGGCCGCCCGCAGGTCACGCAGGTCTTTTGCGGCAGGTCGCGCTTCTTTTGCATCTTGGCCATGAGGGGCGCAGCTAGCGCGCGGCCCCGCCCCGGCCAGAGCGCGCTCAACTGCCCCGGATGCGCCCGACCATCTCGGCCAGGTCGCGGCTCAGGCCCTCGGCCGCGGCGATGCGGTCCAATTCGGCGGCAATCAAATCCTGCCGGTCGGCGTCATAGCGCCGCCAGGTCTCATAGGCCGTGGACATCCGCGCCGCGGTCTGCGGGTTCTTGGCGTCCACCTTCAACAGCCAGTCGGCAAGGAACCGGTAACCCGCCCCCGAGGGGTCATGGAACCCCGCCGGGTTTCCGGCGGTCAGCCCGCCGATGACCGAGCGGAAGCGGTTGGGGTTCTTCCAGTCGAAGAGCGGGTGTTCCGTCAGCCGTTCGGCAGTGGCGACCGCCTCTTCCGGCTCGGCATGGGCAACCTGCACCATGAACCACTTGTCCATCACCAGCCGGTCTCTCTTCCAGCGGTCGTGGAAGCGCGCGGCGATGTCGGTATCGCCCGCCTCGAGCAGCGCGGCGAAGGCCGCCATCTCGTCGGTCATGTTGGTCGCCGCCGCGTAGCGCGCCTGCGCCCGCTCAGGGCCTTCGACGCGGACAAGCAGCATCAGCGCCGCGTTGCGCAAGGCACGTTTCGCCGCCTGTTCGGCGTCGGGGGAGTAGTCGGGGCCGGGGTCCATCGCGTCATGGAGTTCCGCCAGCACCGGGCGCAGCGCCTCGGCCATCGCCGTCTGCAGCGCGCGGCGAACGCCGTGGATCGCCACGGGGTCCGGCACCACGCCCGCGTCATGGGCGGCCTGCGCGATGTCATCCTCGGACGGCAGCGCCAAAGCCAGCGCGCGATAGGCGGGGTCGAGCGTCTCGGTGGTCAAGAGCGTCGCCAAGGCGTCGAACAGCGCCGGGTCGGGTGCCGCCCCGTCGGTCAGCATCGCCAGCAGCGTCTCGCGCATCAGGCTGCGGCCCGCCTCCCAGCGGTTGAACGGGTCGGGGTCATGAGCCAGCAACACCAGCCGGTCAGGCCGCGACAGCGGCGCATCAAGGATTACCGGCGCGGAAAACCCGCGCAGAAGCGAGGGGATCACGCGCTCGGGCATGGCAACGCCCGCCCGCTCCGCCATCCCCGCGATGTCGAACTCCAGCTCCGCCTCCGGCCCGTCGAGCACCACCAGCGTCTCCGGCAACAGCTCGGTCCCGTCGGGCGCAAGCAGCCCCAGCGCCACCGGGATCACCACGGGTTCCTTGAGCGGCTGGCCGGGCGTCTCGGGCAGCTCCTGGGCCAGCGTCATCTTCAGCGTGCCGCCCGTCCGCGCCCAGCGCGCGCTCACCCGCGGCGTGCCCGCCTGCGTGTACCAGCGCTTGAACTGCGAGAGATCCCGGCGCGTCACATCCTCGAACACCGCCAGCCAATCCTCGATCGTGCAGGCCTGCCCGTCATGCCGCCGGAAATACTCGTCCAGCGCCGCCCGGTAACCATCGGCCCCCACAAGCCGGTGCAGCATCCCGATCACCTCGGCGCCCTTCTCGTAGACGGGCGCGGTGTAGAAATTGTTGATCTCGACGTAAGCATCGGGCCGCACGTTATGCGCCAGCGGCCCCGCATCCTCGCGGAACTGGCGCGCGCGCAGCTGCAGCACCTCCTCGATCCGCTTCACGGGCGCGCTGCGCATGTCGGCGCTGAACTGCTGGTCGCGGAAGACGGTCAGCCCCTCCTTCAGGCACAGCTGGAACCAGTCGCGGCAGGTGATGCGGTTGCCGGTCCAGTTGTGGAAATACTCATGCGCGACAATGCCTTCGATGAAATCGTAATCCCGGTCGGTCGCGGTCTCGGGCGTGGCCAGCACGAACTTGGAGTTGAAGATGTTCAACCCCTTGTTCTCCATCGCGCCCATGTTGAAATCGTCGACGGCGACGATGTTGAACACGTCCAGATCGTATTCGCGCCCGTACACCTCTTCGTCCCAGCGCATCGAGCGTTTCAGCGCATCCATCGCGTAGGCGCATTTGCCCTCGTCGCCGGGGCGCACCCAGATGTTCAGCGCCACCTCGCGCCCCGACATGGTGGTGAAGCTGTCGGAATGGGCCACCAGCTCCCCCGCGACCAAGGCAAAGAGGTAGGCGGGCTTGGGCCAAGGGTCATGCCATTCGGCCCAACCCTCGCCCGAGGCCACCGGGTTGCCGTTCGACAGAAGCACGGGCAGATCGCTCTCGATCCGCACGGTGAAGGGGGCCATCACGTCGGGCCGGTCGGGGTAGAAGGTGATCTTGCGAAACCCCTCGGCCTCGCATTGGGTGCAGAACATGCCGGTCGAGGTATAAAGCCCCTCCAGCGCGGGGTTGTCCTCCGGGGCGATCTCGACCTCCGCCTCCCAGGTGAACGCCCCCTCGGGCAGCCGCGCCGCGGGCACGGTCAGCCCCTCGGCGGTCAGCAGGTAGTCGAGCGCGGTCAGCGGCTCCCCGTCGATGGAGCAGGAGATCAGCCGAACCCCCTCACCGTCGAGATGCAGGTTGCCATCCTCCAGCCCCTCGGGGTTGGCGCGGAAGCGGACCCGCGACAGGACGCGGGTGCCCTTGGGCTGCAACCGAAAGGTCAGCCGAACCTCCTCCACGAGATACGAGGGCGGGCGGTAATCGGCCAGGTGGATCGGCTGGGGGGCTGCGTCTTTCATCGGGACCTCTCGGGGAACGGACAGGGGACAAGCTAGGCCGCAGCCCGGATGGCCGCAAGCGGACCGCCCGATTCCACCCGGCCCGAAACCCTCCTGACAGAAGGCTGTCAGCAGGGGTATGTCATGACCAAGGGGTCAGTCACATCAACCGGAGTATCCCGACATGAGTTTCACCCCCGCCCTTCCCGTCGCCTGGACGGAAATCCCCGTCACCGACCTCGACGCCGGAACCGCCTTTTACGAGACCGTCACCGGCTGCCGCCTCGCGCGGCAGAGCATGGGGCCGAACGACACCGCCGTCTTCGTCACCGACCCGCCGATGTCGGGCGGCGGCGTGCATCTCTACCCCGGCAAGCCCGCGCCGGGCGGCGTGGGACCGACCGTCCACCTCGCCATCGCGGACGCGCTGGAAGACGCCATCGCCCGCGTGGCGCCCGCGGGCGGCACCGTCGTGTCGCCCCCCATCCAGATACCGGACGGCCGGTTTGCCTACATCACCGACCCCGACGGCAATTCCATCGGGCTTTTCCAAGCGGCGGAGGGCTGATGCGCCGGGCCGACCGCCTCTTCCAGATCGTGCAGCACCTGCGCGGCGGTCGGCTCGTCACCGCGCAGGCACTGGCCGAGCGGCTCGAGGTCAGCACCCGCACGATCTACCGCGACATCGCCGACCTGCAGGGCACGGGCGTCCCGATCGAGGGCGAGGCGGGCGTGGGCTACATCATGGCGGCGGGTTTCGACCTGCCGCCGCTGATGTTCACCCGCGACGAGGTCACGGCGCTGGTCGCGGGCGCGCGCCTGCTGCAGGCCTTCGGCGGGGCCGAGATGGGCCGCGCCGCCGAAGAGGCGCTGGTCAAGATCCGCGCCGTCCTGCCCGAGGCCGAACAGGGCCCCGCCCGCGAGGTGGCGCTGGCGGCCATCGGCATCGGCTTCGACGCGCCCCTGCGCGCGCGGCTCGACGCGCTGCAATCGGCCATCGACGGCAGTCTCCGCCTGCACCTCGACTACCGCGACGAGGCGGGCCGCCCGAGTGCGCGCAGCGTGCGCCCCTTGGGTCAGCTCTTCTGGGGCAAGGTCTGGACGCTGATCGCATGGTGCGAGCTGCGCGAGGATTTCCGCATGTTCCGCGCCGACCGGATCGAAGCGATGACACCGGGCGACCGCGTCCGCCCCGAGCGCGGCAAGCGGCTGGTCGATTTCTACGCCCGGATCGAGGCCGAGAACAGCGCGCAGGACCACGGCCCCCTGCCGCTCCGCCGCCCCTGACCGGCATCACGACCCCGTGAGTCAAGCCTTGAAGCCCCCGTAAAGGGCCATAGGTCGCGCCCCTCGCACCACCGGCCATCCACGGCCCGTGGCATCGACAGCAACGCCCGAAGGAGGAACACCATGTCCGCCCCAAGCACCAATGTCGAAACCGAGGAACGCCGGCACAAGCCGGTTCTCATCGTCCTGCGCGCGCTGATCGCGCTGGCGCTCATCGCCCTTGCGGGCTTCATCGGTTACCAGATCGGCGTCGCCGGCGACCCGTCGCCCTCGGCCCTGCCGAGCGTCGAGACGAACTGACGCGAAACCCCTTTGACAGGCGCGCGCCGCCTGCTATCTGCCCGCGCATGAGCTCGGATGTTCTCGTTTGGTTCAAGCGTGACCTGCGCCTGCAGGACAACCCCGTGCTGGCCCTCGCGGCCGCGCGCGGGGGCCGCGTGCTGCCGCTCTTCATCGCCGAACCCGAGGGCTGGGCGCAGCCCGACGCCTCGGCCCGGCAGTGGCGTTTCGTGGCCGAAAGCCTTGCCACCCTGCGCGAGGATCTCGCCCGCATCGGCGCACCGCTGCTCGTCAGGACCGGCCCCGCGCGCGACGTGCTGGCGGACCTCTGCGCCGCCACCGGCATCCGCGAGGTTCTCAGCCTCGAGGAAACCGGCAACGGCTGGAGCTACGCCCGCGACCGCGCCATCGGCGCTTGGGCGCGGGCAAACGGCATCACCTGGACCGAACTGCCGCAACCGGGCGTCGTGCGACGCCTCAAGGGCCGCGACGGCTGGGCCGCCCGGCGCGAGCGCGCGATCCGCGCCGACGCCGCCGCGACACCCGCGGCGCTGCAGGGCTTCCCCCTCGACCCCGGCCCGATCCCCGAGGCGCGCGCCCTCGGCCTGCCCTTCGACCCCTGCCCCGGCCGCCAGCGCGGCGGGCGGGCCGAGGCCGAGGCGACGCTCGCCTCCTTCCTCGACACCCGCGGTCAAAGCTACCGCCGCGCCATGTCCTCGCCGCTGGAGGCGGCCACCGCCTGCTCCCGCCTCTCGCCGCATCTGGCATGGGGCACGCTCTCCCCGCGCGAGGCGGCGCAGGCCGCCAAAACCCGCAAGCAACAGGCCCGCGGCACCCGCGACGGCTGGTCCGGCTCCATGACCAGTTTCGAGGCCCGCCTCGCCTGGCGCGACCATTTCATGCAGAAGCTCGAGGACGAGCCGGCGCTCGAACACCGCTGCCTGCACTCCGCCTACGAGGGGTTGCGCAGCGACGACCCCGCCCGCCGCACGGCGTGGGAAAAGGGCGAGACCGGCCTGCCCTTCGTCGATGCCTGCATGCGCTCCCTGATCCACACCGGCTGGCTCAACTTCCGCATGCGCGCGATGCTGGTGGCGGTCGCCTCCTACCACCTCTGGCTCGACTGGCGCGCCACAGGCCCGCACCTCGCGCGGATGTTCACCGATTACGAGCCGGGCATCCACTGGCCGCAGATGCAGATGCAATCGGGCACGACCGGCATGAACACCATCCGCATCTACAACCCGGTGAAACAGGGCCACGACCAGGACCCCACCGGCGCCTTCACGCGCCACTGGTGCCCCGAGCTGCGCGAGGTGCCCGATGCTTGCCTGCAAACGCCCTGGACATGGGAGGGCGCGGGCAAGCTTCTCGGCCGCGCCTATCCCGCCCCCGTCGTCGACGTGGCCGAGGCCGCCCGCGCCGCCCGCGACCGCGTCTGGGCGATCCGCCGCGGCGATGCCTTCCGGGCCGAGGCCGCGCGCATCGTCACCAAGCACGCCAGCCGCAAGGACGGCGGCGCGGGCCGCCATTTCGTCAACGACCGCGCGCGCAAGCCGCGCAAACCCGATGCGCAGCTGAGCCTCGACCTCTGAACGCTCAAAGCAGCGTCGCCAGCCACACCAGCGAAATCAGCACCGGCTGATGCACGAGATAGACCAACAGGCTGTGCCGCCCCGGCACCGCCAGCGCCCGCGCCACCGGCCCCGCCTGCCACGCCGCCAGCCGCGCCCACAGCCCCGCGCGCTCCATCGCCCTGGCCACGGCGATCCCGAACAGCACCGGCCCGAACCACGGGAAGACCGGCACGAAATCGACCGAGCGCACGCCCACCGCCTGCAACCCCGTCCACCACAGCCATGGCGCGTCGAAGACCTCGAACCGCACCACCTGCGGCACCCAGATCACCGCCGCGCCCAAGACCACCAGCACGACCACCGGCAGCCGCAGAAAGGCCAGCCCCAACAGGCTCGCCACCGCGATGGAATGCAGGATGCCGAAAAAGACGAAAGCGCCGGGAAACACCACCCATGTCACCGCCGTGATCACCAGCGCGGCCGCCACGATCATCCCCAGCCGTCGCCAATAGCCGCGCCAGCGGATGCCCCGGCCATGGCCCAGCCACAGACCCACGCCGACAAGGAACAGGAACGACCCCGCCGTCAGGAAGGCCAGCCAGCGCCAGCCCGGCAGCATCGTGGTGCCCTGCGCCACGACGCCGAACATCTCGAGGTCGAAGACGAAGTGAAACACCGCCATCGCCACCAGCGCGCCCGCGCGCGCCAGGTCCAGCGCCACGATGCGCCCCCGCGCCACGCCCGCCGCCGCAGGCCCTGCTCCCGTCATCACCGCCTCGCTCATGGGCCGAGACCCTAGCATCGGGCCGCTGCCATGCCTACATCCATCCCATGCGTCACGCGACCGTTACCAACGACTGCGAGACCGCGGGCATGGACATGGCCACCCGCATCGACCCGCTTCTCGCCGAGCGCGCGCCCTGGATCGCCCGCGACCATACCGCCGGGCGGTTGGCGCGACCGCTCCTCCACCGCCTGCTCGGCTACGGCCGCACCCTCGCACTGGCCGAAAGCCTGTCCGAGCGCCCCGGCCCCGAGATCCTCGAGCGCGCCGCTCGGATCATCACCCGCGACATCGCCGTGACCGGGCTGGACCACATCCCCGCCCATGGCCCCGCGCTGATCGTCGCCAATCACCCCACCGGCATCGCCGACGGGCTGGTGCTGACCCGCATCCTCGCCGCGCGGCGCTCGGATGCGTTCTTCTATGCCAATGCCGATATCCTGCGCGTCCTGCCACAGCTCGACACTGTCATTGCCCCGGTCGAATGGCGGCCCGAGAAACGCAGCCACGCCAAGGCGCGCCAGACCATGGCCTATACCCGCGATGCGCTGACAGAGGGGCGGCTCGGCGTGATCTTCCCCTCGGGCCGGCTCGCCAAGCGCCGCGGGCTGACCCTGCACGAGCGGCCCTGGATGCCGTCCGCGGCCAGCATCGCGCGCAAGTTCGACCTGCCGGTGATCCCGGTGCATCTCGACGCGCGCAACTCGGCGCTGTTCTACGCCTTCGACCTCATCCACCCGACGCTGCGCGACATAACGCTGTTCCACGAGACGCTGAACAAGGGGCAGATGCCCTTTCGCGTGACGGTGGGCGCGCCGATCCCCGCCCGCGACCTGCCCGCCGATCCCGAGGCGGCCACCGCCGCCCTGCGCGCAGCCACGCTCGGCCTTGCGCCCGACC
>JAOARA010000177.1 GCA_025211115.1 Roseicyclus sp.
ATGCCCCGTCCCCGTCGCTGCTTGGCTGGCTCGGGTTCGGCAAGATGCCGACGCTGATCTGGCTGGCCACGCTCTTGCTGTCTTTCGGCGTGAGCGGGCTGGTGTTGCAATCTCTGGCCGCGTCTGTCCTCGGCCAGCCGCTGCCGGCCATCGCGGCCGCGATCCCCTCGGCGGGGGCGGCGCTGTGGAGCACCGGCCGCTTCGGAGCGGCCTTCGCGCGGCTTCTGCCCCGCACCGAGACGCAATCGGTGTCGCAGCGCCAGTTGGCCCGCCGCATCGGCACCGTCACGCAGGGCACAGCCCGTCGCGGCACCCCGGCCGAGGTCCGGGTGACCGACCGGCACGGCAACACGCATTACCTGCGGGCCGAACCCCACCGCGACGACGAGCATATCCCCGAGGGCACCGAGGTGCTCGTCATCCGTCACCGACCGACCGGCGGGTTCCGCCTGATCCCGCTCTGACCCCGCCCCATCACGATTTCAGTCACGTCACGAGTTGAAAGGCCCCCCATGGAACTTGGAACATTCGGCATCATCGTCATCGCCGTCATCGCCTTTTTCGTTCTCTTCGGTCTTGTCCTCGGACGGCTCTACCGGCGCGCCACGCGCGAGGTGAGCCTGGTCAAGACCGGGGCGGGCGGCAAGAAGGTCATCATGGATGGCGGCACCATCGTCGTGCCGCTGCTGCACGAGGTGAGCCCGGTCAACATGAAGACCCTGCGCCTCGAGGTGCGCCGCACCGGCGAGGCCGCGCTGATCACCCAGGACCGGATGCGCGTCGATGTCGGGGTGGAGTTCTATGTTTCGGTCATGCCGACCGACGAAGGCATCGCGCGCGCCGCCCAGACACTCGGGGACCGCACCTTCTACGTGGACCAGCTGCGCGAGATGATCGAGGGCAAGCTGATCGACGGCCTGCGGGCCGTGGCCGCGAAGATGACGATGGACGGCCTGCACGAGAACCGGTCGGATTTCGTGCAGCAGGTGCAGAACACCGTGTCCGAGGACCTGAAGAAGAACGGTCTCAGCCTCGAGTCGGTCTCGCTGACCGCGCTGGACCAGACGCCCTTCGAGGCGCTGGACGAGAACAACGCCTTCAATGCCGTGGGCATGCGCAAGCTGGCCGAGGTCATCGCCAAGTCGAAGAAGGAGCGCGCCGAGATCGACGCCGAGGCCGAGGTCGCCGTGCGCCGCGCCGCGATGGAGGCCGAGCGCCAGAAGCTCGCCATCCAGGAAGAGGAAGAGCGCGCCGCCATCGCCCAGATCCAGGAGATCGAGACGATGAAGGCGGCGCAGGCCGCCGAGATCGCCGCCCGCCGCGAAGAGGGGCTGCGCAGTTCGGAGCAGGCGCGCATCGCCCGCGAGGAACAGGTGCGGGCCGCGGAAATCGCCCGCGAGCGCAACATCCGCGCCGCCGAGATCACCAAGGAGCGCGAGCTGGAAGTGGCCGAGCAGGAGCGCCAGATCATCATCCAGCAGAAATCCGAGGAGGAAAGCCGCGCGCGCGCCTCGGCCGACCTGGCCCGCGCCGAGGCGACCAAGGCGACCGAAGCCGTGGCGACCGCCCGGCAGGTGGCCGAGGCCGAACGCGCCAAGCAGATCGCGCTGATCGAGGCGATGCGCGAGGCCGAGCGCGAGGCGACCAAGGTTCGCGTCGCCGCCGAGGCCGAGAAGGCCGCGGCGCAGGACCGCGCCGACGCACGCCGCGAAGAGGCCCAGGCCGAGGCCGATGCCATCTCGATCCGGGCCGAGGCCAAGCTCAAGGACATGCTGGCCGAAGCCGAGGGCACCGAGGCCATCACCCGCGCCGAGAACGCCCTGAGCGAGCAGATCGTGGCGATGAAGGTCGACCTCGCCCGGCTTCAGGCGCTGCCCGAGATCATGGCGCAGATGGTCAAGCCGGTGGAGAAGATCGACTCGATCCGCATTCACCAGATCGGCGGCCTTGGCGGTGCCTCGGGTGCGGGTGCGGGTGGGGCGCAGGGCGACAAGCCGGTGGTCAACCAGGCGCTCGACTCGATCATGGGCATGGCGGTGCAGATGCCGACGCTGAAGAAACTGGGCGAGGAACTGGGCCTTGCCTTCGACGGCGGCCTGTCGGGCCTTGCCGACAGCGCCTTGGACACGCGCCCGAACGGCAAGCCGCCCGAGGCGATTGACGGGGCGGACGGCGGCGGGCGGAGTGCCTCCCGCCCGGCCGAGTGAGCGGGTCAGGTCTGGCCTGTCCCGAAAACCGCCCTGCGCGACGATGGCCGCCGGGTTCCGATCCGCCGTCAGGCACCGGGGCCTGGCGCTGAACGGCGGCGGTCGCACAGGCGTATTAGGTGGATCGGGAGGCCGGTGCCCGAAAGCAGGAGCAGGACATCCACGGCCCGTGTCGCCGTCACCATCTCGCGGGGCCGCCGGGTCGCCCTTGGGTCGGTTCCCCCGACATCGGGACGGTTCGGCACGGGTGCAACAGCGCGCGGACCGATATGGCCGCGATGCCATGGCGATGCCGCAATCGTGGTGCTAGGTTCCTCCCAACAGGTTGGCGGGACCACCGCCGCGCATCCCGAGGCAGTGTCATGGTACGATTTCTTCCCCTCGTCGGGGCATCGCTGATTTCGCTGGTGGGCCTTGCCCCCGAACTGCGCGCCGAGGACGGGCGTCAGCCCCTCGGCACCTTGCGGCTTTTCAGCAATGACACCATCGCCGACCGGCAGGACCGTTGGCGGTCCGGCGGCTACGGCGTGAGCATGGTCCGTGGCGAGGGCTGGGACGGGCAGCTTCCGTCGCGGCCTTTCGCGGTGATGGAATACCGCCTGCGCGGCGAGGCGATCGCGCCCGACAACCTCAACAACCCCGATCCCGCGGATCGGCTTTACGCCGGGACATGGTGGCTGGGCGCGCATACGCATTTCGCGTGGCGCGGCCTCGAGGTGACGGGCGGGGCCGACCTTGCGGTCACGGGCGAACAGTCGGGCATCCGCCGGTTGCAGGGGGCGATTCACGAACAGCTGTCGATGCCGCGCATGAACATCGGCGACCACCAGGTCGCGGATGGTGTCTACCTGCATGGCACGGCCGAGATCGCGCGCAGCCTGCGCTGGGACCGGGGCGAGCTTCGCCCCTTCCTTGAGCTGCAGGCGGGCGTCGAGACCATGGCCCGCGTCGGCGTCGACGTGACCTTCGGCACCCTCGGCGAGGGCGGCCTGCGCCTGCGCGACCCGATCACCGGCCAGCGGCCCGAGGCAGTCGTGGGCGGTGGTGCCGGCGGCTGGTCCCTGCTGCTGGGGGGCGATGTCGCGGCGGTGGAAGGCTCCGTCTTCCTGCCCGAGGATCGCGGCTACCGGGCCGAGCCCTGGCGTCACCGGCTGCGGGCCGGTGTGAACTACGGGTTCGGAAACCGGAACATCTTTTACGGCGTGACCTACCTGTCCGAGGAATTCGTCGGGCAATCCGAAGGGCAGGTGGTCGGCTCGCTCAGCCTGGGCTTCCAGTTCTGAGGAATTGTAGCCGCCCTCGAATCAGACGCTATACATGGTGAATCGCGTCTGATATGGTGATGTCAATGCACGGGCGATCAACGCCCGGCTTACACATAACCTGACGAGGCGGGGCAATGGGCACGGGCTTTCGGGGCGCGTTCGTGATCTCATGGGCGCAAACCTGGATAGATGGATATCCGGCAGAAGATCAAAAAGACCTGGTGGAGGGCATGGGGTGGAGCTGGCACGGCCGCGCGCTTCCCCTCGAAGGCGACGGCGCCGCCCTCATCCTGACCACCAGCCGGGACCATCAGGAGCTTCGTTCCCGCGCGGCGCGGGTGGTGCGCAAGCTGTTGCAGCGCCCGGCGCCCGGCCCCGCCGATTTTGCCGCCGACGAGGCCGATCCGATCTTTCGCGGCGCCTTTGTCGTCTCGGACGGCAAGCGGTTCTTCACCGTGGTGCCCATCAGGATCGAGGATGCGGCAGAGCCGATCCTGCTGTTTGCCGGTGACATGCCGCCCCCCGACCGCGATCTGACCATCGTGCATTGCTCGGAACGGACGCTGCGCGCGACCCCGTCCGAACGCCCGTCGGTCATCTGTTTCACGCCTGGCACGCGGATGCGGACCGAAACGGGCGACAAGGCGATCGAGGATCTCGGACCGGGCGACCGTCTTCTGACCCGCGACAGCGGCCCGCAGGAGGTGCTGTGGACCGGCCATCGCCGGATGTCGGGCGCGCGGCTCTTCGCAATGCCGGACCAGCGCCCGATCCGCCTGCGCAAGGGGGCGCTCGGCCTCGACCGGCCCGAGGACGATCTTGTCGTCAGCCCGGAACACCGCGTGCTGGTCACCGGGGCCGCCGCGCGCGATCTCTGGGGCGAACCCGAGGTGCTGGTGCGCGCCGCCGACCTGGTAAGCGACCGCTACATCACCGTGGATCATTCCCTGCGCGAGGCCTGGTATATCCACCTGATGCTCGAGCGGCACGAGGTGGTCTGGGCCAACGGGCTCGAGGTCGAGACCTTCCACCCCGGCTTCATGGGGCTCGAGCACCTCAACCGCGGGCAGCGTGAGCTGCTGTTCGACCTGCGGCCCGAGCTTGCGCGCAACGTCGGCCTTTACGGGCCACCGGCGCGGCGCATGGCCAGCCGGGCCGAGGCCGCGATCCTGACGGGCGGTCGCCCCGCGAAATCGGTGACCGCGCGGCATTGACAGCCCCCGCGTTTCCTGTAGAAGCCCGCCATCCCCGGTCTGCGAAGGCCGGGGTTTCACATTGGTGTTGGTGGCCCCCGCAAGGGGATGCCTGTCGCCCCGGCCACAACCGGGGAAAGGACAACGCCCTTCGACGACACCCGCATCTTCGGGGCCGGGAACAGGTTGCCCGATCCGGACGCTGGGACACATATTGAAGGAGATCAGACGGTGACCAAACGCACCTCTGCCAAGTACAAGATCGACCGCCGCATGGGCGAAAACATCTGGGGCCGCCCGAAGTCCCCGGTGAACAAGCGCGAATACGGCCCCGGCCAGCACGGCCAGCGCCGCAAGGGCAAGATGTCGGACTTCGGTCTGCAGCTGCGCGCCAAGCAGAAGCTCAAGGGCTACTACGGCGACCTGACCGAAAAGCAGTTCCGCCGCATCTTCTCCGATGCCGAGCGCCAGCGCGGTGACACCGGCGAGCTGCTGATCGGCCTGCTCGAGCGCCGTCTCGACGCCGTCGTCTACCGCGCCAAGTTCGTGCCGACGATCTTTGCCGCGCGCCAGTTCGTGAACCATGGCCATGTCCTCGTGAACGGCAAGCGCGTGAACATCCCCTCCTACCGCGTGAAAGAGGGTGACGTGATCGAGGTGCGCCAGAAGTCCAAGCAGATGGTCGTCCTGCTCGAGGCCGTCCAGCTGGCCGAGCGTGACGTGCCCGATTACATCGAGGCCGACCATTCCAAGATGACCGCGACCTTCGTGCGGACGCCGGGCCTGGGCGACGTGCCCTACCCGGTGATGATGGAACCGAACCTCGTCATCGAATATTACGCGCAGAACTGATAGTCTCTGCACGCGACGTCTTGGGGCCGTGCCGTTCTGGCGCGGCCCCTTTCGTTTCTGGAC
Source organism: Roseicyclus sp. (assembly GCA_025211115.1). Classification (GTDB taxonomy): domain Bacteria; phylum Pseudomonadota; class Alphaproteobacteria; order Rhodobacterales; family Rhodobacteraceae; genus Roseicyclus. Next base: position 5,581 of record JAOARA010000177.1, read on the forward strand.
CTGTCCGCGGAGGCCGCCATGACCCGACCCCACCCCGTTTACGCCCGCATCGACGGGCCCATCGTGATGATCGGCTTCGGCTCGATCGGCAAGGGCACCTGGCCCCTGATCGAACGGCATTTCGACTATGATGCCGACCGGTTCACGGTGATCGAACCGGACGCGGGACAGGCCAATTTCCTGCGCCAGCACAAGCTGAACCATGTGCAGGTCGCGCTGACGCCCGAGAATTACCGCGAGGTTCTGGGCGGGCTGCTGGAACCGGGCCGCGGGTTCTGCGTGAACCTGAGCGTCGATACCTCGTCGCTCGACCTGATGCGCTTCTGCCGCGAGATCGGCGTGCCCTATATCGACACGGTCGTGGAGCCCTGGGCGGGCTACTACTTCAACACCACCGACAATGCGGCGCGCACCAATTACGCCCTGCGCCAGGCCGTGCGCGACGAGAAGGCTGCCAACCCTGGCGGGACGACGGCGGTCTCCTGCTGCGGGGCCAATCCCGGCATGGTGTCCTGGTTCGTCAAGGAGGGGCTTCTGACGCTCGCCCGTGACCTCGGCCGCGACGCGACGCCGCCCGACACGCGCGAGGGCTGGGCGAAGCTGATGCAATCGCTGGGCGTGCAGGGTGTCCATATCGCCGAGCGCGACACCCAGGCCCGCCGCGTGCCGCGCCCGCGCGGGGTCTTCGTGAACACCTGGTCGGTCGAGGGCTTCATCGCCGAGGGGTTCCAGCCTGCCGAGCTGGGCTGGGGCACGCATGAGCCGTGGTTCCCCGAGAACGGCCACCGTCACGAGACGGGCTGCCAATCCGCCATCTGGCTGGAGCGCCCCGGCGCGATCACCCGTGTCCACACCTGGTGCCCGACGCCCGGCCCGCAGTTCGGGTTCCTCGTCACGCATAACGAGGCGATCTCGATCTCCGACTATTACACGGTGGGAGAGGCGGGTGCGCCCGAGTATCGGCCGACCTGCCACTACGCCTATCACCCGTGCGACGACGCGGTCTTGTCCCTGCACGAGATGTTCGGCTCGGGCCGGTCGCAGGAAAAGCACCATATCCTGACCGAGGACGAGATCGTCGAGGGGATCGACGAGTTGGGCGTGCTGCTCTACGGGCACGAGAAGAACGCGCTCTGGTTCGGCTCGCGCCTGTCGAACGAGGAGACGCGCGATCTCGCCCCCTACCAGAACGCGACCGGGTTGCAGGTGACCTCGGCCGTTCTGGCCGGGATGGTCTGGGCGCTGGAGAACCCCGGCGCGGGGATCGTCGAGGCCGACGAGATGGACCATGCCCGGTGCCTCGAGGTGCAGCGCCCCTATCTGGGTCCGGTCGAGGCGCATTACACCGACTGGACGCCCCTGCAGGACCGCTGGGAGCTGTTTCCCGAGGATATCGACCCCGAGGAGCCCTGGGCCTTCCGCAACGTGCTGGCGAGTTGACTGTTTCGCCCGCTGACGCGGGCGATCCGGCGCGCCCCCCGCGCGGCCCGGCTGCGAAATTTAGGACGAAAATTAGGGGGGGGGGGCGGCCCCCCCCGCGGG
>JAOARA010000018.1 GCA_025211115.1 Roseicyclus sp.
GCAGGTCGCGGCGATCCCGCGCTCGCGGTGGCATGATGCCTGTGCCGAGGTCCGCGAGCTTTCCGATCTGAACCACCAGATCAGCGATGCCGCGATGTCACGAAGGGCCGAACGCATGATGCGCCTGGGCAAGGCTCCGGCCGAGACCGTGATCGCGTACGCGCTGTGCGAACTGTGCCTGCGGTCGACCGCTCGGGGTCTTGTCGCGGGGACGGTGTTTCACATCCCGATGACGCAGCAGCAGCTCGGCGACTTCTGCGGGCTGTCGGCGGTTCATGTCTGCCGCACGTTGCGCCGGCTGGAGCGCAACGAGGTGCTGGGCGTCACCGATCACATGTCCGTCGCGGTTCACGATGTGGAGGCGCTGGCGGCGCTTGCGGACATCGACATCGACGCCCTGCGCGAGGAAATCATCGCGGCTGCCTGACCGGGGCGCTGGCCTTGCGTCAGGCGCGGGTCTCGACGATCTCGCCAAGCGCCTGCCCGGCGAGGTGTTCCGATGCATGTTCCGCGATGTCATCGACGGACAGCACACCGGCGAAGGCGCCGGACCTCTCGAGGACGAGCAGGTGCCGGACCTGGTGATCGCCCATCAGGGCCGCGGCCTGTGCGACATCGTGATCGGCGAGGCAGGTGACCGGGTCGTGGATCATCGCATCGCGGACCGGCCGGGCGGCCGCGTCGCCGGCCTCGGGCAACAGCCGCGTGACGATCCGCCGGTCCGTCAGAAGGCCGGGCGTGCCGCTGTCGCGCAGGACCGGCAGGGCCGCCACGCCCCTGTCGCGCATGATGGCGGCGGCCTCGCGGATCGTGGTGAAGGGCGACAGGACCAGGCCGCCGTGGGGCATGATGCGTCTGACGATCATCCGGGGTTCTCGTGCTCCGCTCCGGGTCATGTCAGCGTCCGGCATCCGCGCCGCTGTGATCGGTGATGTCCGCGGTTCTGGCTGCAAGGCGTCGTGACGGCCATAACATCGGTCAATAGGGGGATCAGGACCGGAGACCCGGTGGAACGCCCTGCGCTCAGGGCCCGGTCTCGGGCCGGTCCGACAGGTGGCGGCGTGGCAACAGCAGCGCCGCGAGCAGCGCAGCCGCCGCACTGCCGAGGAACATCGGACCCGCGCCGACCAGCTCGGCCGCGACGCCGCCCGCGACCGGCCCCAGCATGTTTCCCGCCGCGAGCCACAGGAGCGCCATGGTAAACCCCAGCGAGGGCCGCGCCGGGTAGAGCCGTTCGGACCAGAAGGCGACGATCGCGCTCGTCACCATGACATGCAGGCCTTGCAACCCGGAGGACAGGACCAGCCCGGCCCAACTGCCCGCCAGCACCGCCACCGATCCCGCCGAGAGGGCACCAGCCAGCAGCGCGCCGCGCACCAGCGGCGCAAGGCCGATGCGCCTGCGCAGCCGCCCGGTGAACAGCCCGCTCAGGCCGCAGACCCCGTAGAGCAGAAAGACCAGCGCCGCGGTCGCGTCGCGGGGCAGCCCGGCCACGCCGCCCGCCTGCGTCATCCGCTCGGCGGCGAAGGCGATGAAGATCGCCGATGTCGTGCCCATGACGCAGGCGAGGGTGGCGAGCGACCGGGCGCGCGGACCGAACAGCCCGCGCCACTGGTGCGCCCTGCGGGGCTTGGCAGGGGATGTGGCGATCCTGCGCAAGACGGCCCGGTTGAAGACGAGCGCCCCGAGACCTGCGGCCGCGAAGACAACCCAGGATGCGCGCCAGGGCCAGCCCGACTGCGCGACGGCGAAGGCGGCGATGGCCGCGAGCGCCACCCCCGCCCCGGTCCCGCTGCTGATCCGCGACAGGGCGGCGGGGCGGGTCGCATCCGGCAGCGCGTGATGGACGGCGGCGTTGAACGGGCTCCATGTGAGACCGGCACTCGAGGCTGCAAGCCCCACGCCGGCGGCGAGGGCGGGGATGTTCGTGGCGCTGCCGACAAGCCCCATGCCGAGTGTCGCGGCCGTCAGCCCCAGCAGCACGGGGGCCGCGGGGCCATGGCGGCCCAAGAGCGCCTGCGCCACGAGAAGCCCGGCCAGAAACCCCGCGAATCCGATGCTCGAGACGACCCCCACGGTTGCCGTCGACATCGAGAACTCTTCGCGGAACCGGGGCACGAACAGGCCGACTCCGATGCGCGCCGGTCCGAAGGAGACCATGGTCGCAACGAAGCCCGCGGCAGGCAGGGTCGTGCTGGCCGCGATCGCGTGGCGCAGGGGCGTGGCGGCGGAACGCATCACGAGGCGGCTCCGGGTCGGGGGGCAGGTGCGGGCCGCGGGGCGGCCATGCCGGGCTGCGACGCCTCGGCGCTCAGGTTTCGGGGAAGTCGGACTGGCGCTGGCCCTTGTCGCTTGGCGCGCCGCTGCGCAGCTGCCAACCGGGGTCTTCCAGCTTGATCCAGCGCGAGATCACGTAGGCCGCGGGCCAGGTCAGCACCAGTCCCAGGGCGATGACCCCGGCGATGGGTTGCCATGCGTAATATCCCAGCGACAGAACGGCGATCACCAGCCCGCCCACGAGGACCGAGCCGGTCATGGCGGTCAGAAGGATGCTCAGGCGGTCCATGCTTGTCTCCCTTCGTCAGAACGCTGCGTCGGCGGACAGACTGAAGTGATCGCGGCGCGCGGGCATTAACGCGCGTTAACCAACCTGGCCGTTGTCCGCAGCGTGCGGGGGCCGAACGAGAGGTATCGCGCGAACATGGCAGGTGGCGAAACCGATCGCTCGAAACCGCGCAAGCGGCTTACGGGGCAGCGGGATGTGCGTGGCGGGAGGTGCCGGCTTACCTGATTGAAAACACTCAGGAAAAATGGCAGCCCGTAGGGGAATCGAACCCCTCTTTCCAGGTTGAAAACCTGGCGTCCTAACCGATAGACGAACGGGCCGCGCTTGGCGTGAGGGGTATCTAGAAAATGCCACGGGCGGGTTCAAGCGGATTCTTCACGCTTTTCGAAGAAAGATTCCGCACCCGCTTCATTCGGCCCAGGCGGCGTCCTCGAGGCGAAGCTGCACGGTCTGCCGACCGTTCCAGTGGTTCACCTCGATCCGGCCCGCGACGTGCAGCGGGCGGCCGGAATGGGCCTGCAGCGCGGCCTCCGCGCCCTTGGCGGCCGCGTCGAACCAGATCGCGTCCAGCGTCATGGTGCCGTCCGAGAGCGTCAGTTTCAGGTGGCCCTGTCCCACGGGCCGGGTGTGGCGGATGCGCAGCCCCGGCAGGGCGAAGCGCGGGGCAGGGGCGGCGGCGCCGAAGGGGCCGGCCTCCTCCAGCCGTTCGATCAGCTCGACCGTGCAGGCGGCGGGCATCAGCAGGCCGTCGAGGCGCAGGTCGGCGGGGCCGCGGTCGCCCGCGCCCTGTTTCGCCATCAGCTCGGTCAGCCGCGCCATGGCCGGTTCCAGCTGCGCGCGGCTGAGGCTGAGGCCCGCGGCCATCTTGTGCCCGCCGCCCTTCTCGATCAGCCCCTCGGCGGCGAGGCGCTGGATCGCCGCGCCGAGGTCCACGCCCGTCACCGAGCGGCCCGAGCCCTTGCCCGCGTCGCCCTCGAAGCCGATCACCACGGCGGGGCGGTTCACGGCCTCTTTCAGGCGCGAGGCGACGATGCCGACGACGCCGGGGTGCCAGCCGTCATCGGCGGCCCAGGCCAGGGCCGCGTCGGTGCCGCGCGCCTCGGCCTGGGCCAGTGCCGCATCGCGGACGCGGCCCTCGATCTCGCGGCGGTCGGTGTTGAGGTCGTCGAGGCGCTTGGCGAGCTGCGCGGCCTCGGCGGGGGCGGTCGTGGCCAGAAGCTTTGCCCCGAGGTCGGCCGCGCCGATCCGCCCGCCCGCGTTCACGCGGGGGCCGAGCACGTAGCCGAGGTGGTAGCTGGTCGGCGGCCGGTCCAGCCGCGCGACATCGCCGAGCGCGACAAGGCCGGGGCGCGCGCGGCGCGCCATGACCTTGAGCCCCTGCCGCACGAAGGCGCGGTTGAGCCCCGTGAGCGGCGCGACATCGGCGACGGTGGCGAGTGCCACGAGGTCGAGCATGGCGATCAGGTCGGGGCCGCGGCGGCCCACCTCGCGCAGGCGGCGGTTCAGCTCGACCAGCAGGAGGAAGACGACACCGGCGGCGCAGAGATGGCCGAGGCTGCCGTCCTCGTCCTGCCGGTTGGGGTTCACCACGGCGACGCAGGCGGGCAGGGCGGCCCCCGCGAGGTGGTGGTCGAGGACGATGACGTCGGCACCTTGGGCCGCCGCGATGGGGCCGTGGGAGAGCGTGCCGCAATCGACGCAGATGATGAGGTCGTGGTCACGGGCCAGCGCCGCCATGGCGGGCTCGTTCGGGCCATAGCCCTCGTCGATGCGGTCCGGGATGTAGAGGGTCGCGGGGCGGCCCATGCTGCGCAGCCAGTCGATCAGCAGCGCGGCGGAGGCGCCGCCGTCGACGTCGTAATCGGCGAAGATGGCGATGCGCTCGCCGCGATCCAGCGCTGCGACGACACGGGCGGCGGCGGCGTCCATGTCCTTGAGGTGCCGTGGGTCCGGCATCAGGTCGCGCAGCGCGGGCGCGAGGAAGCCCTGCGCCTCATCCGGAGTCACGCCGCGGCGGGCGAGCACATGGGCGAGCGGCGGGGGCAGATCGGCGCGTTGACCCAGCGCCTCGGCCAGGCGCGCGGTGTCGGGGTCCGGGCCGATCCAGCGGCGGCCGGTGAGCGAGGTGTCGATCCCGAGAAAGGC
>JAOARA010000178.1 GCA_025211115.1 Roseicyclus sp.
GCCGCGGGCGTGCCGGGGCGGGGCGAGTAGGGGAAGACGTGGAGCCATGTCAGGCCGCACTCCTCCACCAGCTTCAGCGAGTTCTCGAAAGCCGCCTCCGTCTCGGTCGGAAACCCCGCGATGATATCCGCGCCGAAGACCATGTCGGGGCGCAACCGCCGGGCCTCTTCGCAAAAGCGGATCGCGTCGTCGCGCAGATGGCGGCGCTTCATCCGCTTCAGGATCAGGTCGTCGCCATGCTGCAAGGACAGGTGCAGATGCGGCATCAGCCGCGTCTCGGTGGCGATGGCCTGCGTCAGGTTCTCGTCCGCCTCGATCGAATCGATCGAGGAAATCCGCAGCCGCGGCAGGTCCGGCACCAGCTTCAGGATACGCATCACCAGGTCGCCCAGCCGCGGCTCGCCGGGCAGGTCGGCCCCCCAGCTCGTCAGGTCGACGCCGGTCAGCACCACCTCGTTGTAGCCGCGCCCCACCAGCCGCTTGATCTGATCGACCACGACACCCGCCGGCACCGAGCGGGAATTTCCCCGCCCATAGGGAATGATGCAAAACGTGCAGCGGTGATCGCAGCCGTTCTGAACCTGCACATAGGCGCGCGAGCGTGTGCCGAAGCCGTCGATCAGGTGGCCCGCCGTCTCGGTCACCGACATGATGTCGTCGACCTGCACCTTTTCCGTCTCCCCCACGAAATCGGCGGCCATGCCGGCCCATGTCTCGGGCTGCATCTTTTCGGTGTTGCCGATGACCCGGTCCACCTCGGGCATGGCGGCGAAGGTCTCGGGCTCGGTCTGCGCGGCGCAGCCGGTGACGATCAGCGTGGCACCCGGATGCGCGCGGCGGAGCTTGCGAATCTCCTGCCGGGCCTTGCGCACCGCCTCGGAGGTCACGGCGCAGGTGTTCACCACCACCGCGTCGCCAAGACCTGCAGCGGCGGTCATCTCGCGCATCGCCTCGGTCTCGTAGGCGTTCAGGCGACAACCGAGGGTGTGAAAGACGGGGGCCTTCGCGTCCATCAGACGGCCCCCAGCCAGGCGGGCGTCAGCACGCCGGAAAAGACATGCGCCGCGGGTCCGGTCATCCAGACGCCATCGTCGCGCCAGTCGATATGGATGTCGCCGCCATCCAGCGTGATCCGCACGCGCCGCCCCGGCAGCCCCCGCCGCGCCGCGGCCACCGCGGTGGCGCAGGAAGACGAGCCCGAGGCCAGCGTGATCCCCGTGCCCCGCTCCCACACCCGCATCCGCAGGTGATCGGGGCCGATCACATGGGCGAACTGCACGTTGGTGCGCTCGGGGAACAGCGGGTGATGCTCCATCCGCGGCCCCTCGGCGGCGAGGTCCACCGCCTCGGCATCTTCGACGAAGAAGGTGCAATGCGGGTTGCCCATGCCGGTGGCGACCGGCGCACCGGGAATCGGCAGATGGTCGAGATCGACCGGCTCGGCCAGCGGCACGCCCTGCCAGTCCAGCACCGGCGGCCCCATGTTGACCGAGGTCAGCCCGCCGCCCGCATCTTCGGCCGCAAGCAGCCCGCGCTCGGTCCGAAGGGTCAGCGCGGCAACCCCGCGCCGGTCCATCTCCCGGCGCCCGATGCAGCGCGTGGCATTGCCGCAGGTCGCCGACAGCGACCCGTCGGCGTTGAAGAACACCAGCCGCAGGTCGGCCTCGTCGTCGGCGTGAATCACCGCCAGCTGGTCAAAGCCCACGCCCCGGTGCCGATCCGCCAGCGCACGCGCCAAGGGCGCGGTGACTTCTGCCCCGGTCTCCCGCGCGTCGATCACCACGAAGTCGTTGCCAAGCCCATGCATCTTCATGAAGGGCAGGCCGGTCTGGGCTGTGTCACTGGACATGGCGGGCATATATCCCCCCTGCGACGACTTGGAAATCCCCGCCCCTCGAAATGCGTGGGTTTTTGGCTTGACGCGCCCGCGCACCGACCGTAGAGACGCACCCCTGAGTGGGCCCGTAGCTCAGTTGGTAGAGCAGTTGACTTTTAATCAATTGGTCACAGGTTCGAATCCTGTCGGGCTCACCATTTTCCCCCTTGCGTCGGTAATGTAACGGAAAATGGCGGCGCATGTGCGCCCGCGCCGTGCGGCGCTTTCGGTCAGTGGCATGTCGGGTTGGGTGGTGACCCCGGCAGGATTCGAACCTGCAACCTGCCCCTTAGGAGGGGGCTGCTCTATCCAGTTGAGCCACGGGGCCACGCCCCCGGTTTTCCGCCATTCCGCCCCACCGGGCAACCCGGAAAGCGCCATCGTGCTTGCAGGCCCGTGACACGCCGCCTATCAAGGTCTGATAGCGCTACCTTTCTCAAGGACCGGCCTTTTGCGCGGACGCAACCCCTTCGACGGCAAACCCCAGATGACCCTGCGCGACGTGGCCGATGCCGCGGGCGTATCCGAGATGACGGTCAGCCGCGTGTTGCGCAACCGCGGCGATGTCTCGGACAAGACGCGCGAACGGGTCTTCGGCGCGGCGCGGCGGCTGGGCTATGTGCCCAACAAGATCGCGGGCGCGCTGGCCTCGAACCGGGTGAACCTGGTGGGCGTGGTCATCCCCTCGCTGTCGAACATGGTCTTTCCCGACGTGCTGTCTGGCATCGGCGAGGTGCTGGACGAGACGCCGCTGCAACCGGTGATCGGCACGTCGAAATACGACGACCAGCACGAAGAGAACGTGATCTACGAGATGCTCAGCTGGCGGCCCTCGGGCCTGATCGTCGCGGGGCTCGAGCATAACGAGGCCGCCCGCGCGATGATGGCCACCGCGGGCATCCCCATCGTCGAGGTGATGGATGTCGACGGTGACCCGGTCGCGGCCTGCGTCGGGATCAGCCATGTCGAGGCCGGTCGCCAGATGGCGCGGGAGATCGCGGCGCGCGGCTACCGGCGGATCGGCTATTGCGGCTCCTCCTCGATCAAGGACCACCGCGCGCAGAAGCGGCGGCAAGGGTTCGAGCAGGGGCTGGCCGAGGCCGGCCTGTCGCTTGCCGATGCCTGCCTCTATGCCGGAACCTCGGGCTTCGGCACCGGGCGCGGCATGACCGCCGAGATCCTGGGCCGCACGCCCGACCTGGATTTCCTCTATTACAACAGCGACATCAACGCGGCGGGCGGGCTTCTCTA
>JAOARA010000179.1 GCA_025211115.1 Roseicyclus sp.
CCCTTGTGCTGGTAGGACCATTGCGTGCAACCCGCGGCCTCCAGCTCGGCCACGACCGGGCCCGCGCCCTTCAGGCACAGGCCGCCGTCGCCCATCATGATCGCAAAGATCGTGCCCTCGTGATAGAGGCAGAGGCCGCCCATCATCTTGCGGGGGGTGATCTCTCCGAGGCCCGAGAAAAGGTCGCGGGCGGCCTCGATCTCTTCGGGGGAAACGCTCACTGACCGGTCGCGGCGCGCTCGGCCTCCAGCTCCTCGACATCCTTGAACTTGATCGACTCGCCGCAGCCACAGGCGTCGGTCACGTTGGGGTTGCGGAACTTGAAGCCGGATTCGAGCAGCGTGGTCTCGTAGTCGATTTCCGTGCCGAAGAGGAACATCTGCGCCATGGGCGCGATCATCACGCGCGCGCCCTCGACCTCGACCACCTCGTCATGGGGGTCGCCCTCGGTCACGTAATCCATGGTGTATTCCATGCCCGCGCAGCCGCCCTTCTTGATGCCGATGCGCAGCCCCTGGTGCCCGTCCTTGTCCATCAGCCGGGAAATCTGGCGGATGGCGGCGGGGGTGAGGGTGACGGCCTGCTTGCCGGGAATGCCGAACATGGGTCTGGTCCTTCGGGGGCTTTGGTCCTTGTCATCAATGTAAGACTTGCGGTCCGCTGTCTCAAGGATCGTCTCGAGGTCGCGGTCGCGGCCGTCTTGCGGGGGGCGGCTCACATGAAGCCCAGCTCCAGCCGTGCCTCGTCCGACATCATGTCCATGCCCCAGGGCGGCTCCCAGGTGAGGTCGACATCGACATGCTTCACCCCTTCGAGCGGCTCGACCGCATCGGCGACCCAACCGGGCATCTCGCCCGCCACGGGGCAGCCCGGCGCGGTCAGCGTCATGATCACGCGCACCTCGTTCTCGGCGTTGATGTCGATCGTGTAGACCAGCCCGAGGTCGAAGATGTTCACCGGGATCTCGGGGTCGTAGACCGAGCGGCAGGCCTCGACCACCTTGTCGTAGAGCGGGTGATCGGTGCTGGATGGCTGGATGAGGGGCGTTCCCTCCAACTGCGGCTGCGCGTCTGACATCGGTCCGTCACCTTCGGGTTATTCCTGAGCGAAGATATAAGGAAAGCGGGCAGGGGCGTAAAGGGCAGGCCGGCCGCGACAGGCTCGCCATGCGGGCGGAAAGCTGGCATCCTCGGGGCCGTCCCGGCCGGCGGAGTGTGCAGGATGACGTATGTTCAGGGGTTTCTGCTGGCCGTGCCCGTGGCCCGCAAGGAGGACTACCGCCAACATGCCGCGGCAAGCTGGGCGGTGTTCCAGCGCCTCGGCTGCCTCTCGGTGCAGGAGAACTGGGGCGTGGACGTGGAGCCGGGCACCCTCACCTCCTTCCCTCAGGCCGTGAAGCTGGAAGAGGGGGAGGCCGTGGTCTTCGCCTGGATGATCTGGCCCGACCGCGCGACCCATGACGCGGCCTGGGCGCGGATCATGTCCGACCCCGCGATCCAGGCCGAGATGGGCGAGGAGATGCCCTTCGACGGCGCGCGCATGATGTGGGGCGGGTTCGAGCCGCTATTCGTGGCGGGCGACGGGGGCCAGCCTGTCGCCTGCTGACTAGGGCAGGGCGCGGGAGAGATCGACGCCGGCAGCCCGCAAGGCCTCGATCACCTCGTTCAGCTCTCCCACGGAATTGGCCCGCGACAGCAGGTTTCGGACCGTTGGATCGTAGATCGGCGCATTGGGTGATTCTTCCGCCAGCAGCGCGATGGACATGCCCTGATAGCGCCGGAACGCCTCGCGCCAGCCTGTCCCCCCGCTTCGCGTTTCGAGATCGGCGAGGATGGCATAGGTGTAGGCGCTCACGAGGTCCGGACGATCCGTGGTCACGGACTCGAGCCGTTCGGCGAGTTGCTGCGTGTAGCCGAGGGCGCGATTGCGCTCGGCCATGTTGGCCGCCTGCGAATAGACCTGCGTCTGGGACTCCATCCCGGCCGAACCCACAAAGAGCAGCATGGAGTTCCATGCTTCGCTGCGCACGGTCTCGCGCGGGGCGTCGTCGTGCACCAGCACTCCGCCTTCGATGCGATACCTGATGCCGAACATGTCTTCGCTGGCCAGCATCGTCGCCCTATAGTCAGGCGTCGGCCTGAGACTGAAGGCGATGGTGCGCAGCTTCGCGGCTTCCGCTTCGAACCCCATGCGCGAGGCGATGATGCCGGAATTGAACACCTCGTTCGGGTCCATGCTTTCCTGCAAACCGGCATCGATCGCGCGCTGCAGAAGCACGGCCGCCTCGAAATACTGCTCGTCGGCGGGGCGGTCGACACCATCCGTCGCGCTTTCCCCCCAGAAGCCGTCCTCCAGCTCGCTCAACCGCGCGTAGATCGCGGGCGGAACCTCGTCGACGGGGCCTGTCGCGGTCTCGAAGAAGCTCAGGCGCTCGAGCGTCGCCTGCAATTCCGCGAGGTCCTCGGTCGCTCGCCGGAAGGAAGACGACAGTTCCTCGATATCCTTGAAGCCTTGGGTTCCCTCGGTGATCACGCTGTTCACGTAGATCGTGACCGCTTCGCGCAATTCGGCCCGGATCGCGTTCAGGCTGCCGTTGAAGACAAAGGCCAGCACACCGCCGGCAATGACGACCAGCGTGAACCCGAGCGATGCCGCCCAGCGGAAAAACCGGATCTGGGTTTCGTTGCGCTCGCTGAGCTCGCGCATCATCATCTCGTAGCGATGCTCGACCGAGGTCACCTGCGGTTTCGAACCGGGATCGTCGCCCATGTCGGCCCCCCTTGCGAAGGATTACCCTGCGTCAAGGCTACCCCGCCGAGGGGTTCGACGGTCAATGCAAGGGGGCTGCCTGATGGCTGGGGCGTTGCACCTGCGCCATGGACATGGCTGTGGTCGTGGGGTCACGTCCCGCCGCGCCGTTTCCTGACCGGGGCGGGGCGGACGCGTTTCTCGATGGCGTCATAGAGCAGGGCGGCGATGTTCTTGCCGGTCGCCTCCTCGATGCCTTGAAGGCCGGGCGAGGAATTCACCTCCAGCACCTTGGGCCCGTCATGCCCGCGCAACAGGTCCACCCCCGCCAGCCCGAGGCCGAAGACGCGCGCCGCGCGCACCGCGGTCTCGCGTTCCTCCTTGGAGATGCGGACGGCCTGCGCGGTGCCGCCGCGGTGCAGGTTCGAGCGGAAATCGTCGCCCCCCGCCGTGCGCTTCATCGAGGCCACGACACGCCCGTCCACCACGAGGCAGCGGATGTCCTCGCCCGCGGCCTCCTTCACGAAATGCTGCACGAGGAAATTCGCCCGCAGCCCCCGGAAGGCGTCGATCACCGATTGCGCGGCCTTCTTCGTCTCGGCCAGCACCACGCCCTTGCCTTGCGTCGATTCCAGCAGCTTGATGATCAGCGGGCCCGAGCCCACGAGCCCGATCAGGTTGTCGGTGTCCTTGGGGCTGGCGGCAAAGGCGGTCTGCGGCATGCCGATCCCCTTGGCGGCAAGCAACTGGTGGGCGTGCAGCTTGTCGCGGCTTGCGGTGATGCCCGCGCTGCCGTTCACGCAGAGCGTGCCCAGCGTCTCGAACTGGCGCAGCACGGCGGTGCCGTAGCTGGTGACGCCCGCCCCGATGCGCGGGATCACCGCGTCGTAGCGCGGCAGGCGCTTGCCGTCGTAATGCACCTCGGGCGCCAGCGCGTTGATGGCCATGTAACAGCGGGTGGTGTCGATCACCTCGACGGTGTGGCCGCGCGCCTCGCCCTCGGTGACGATGCGGCGGGTCGAGAAATTGTCCTCGCGGCTCAGGACCGCGATGCGCAGGGCGCGGTTGGGGGCGGCAAGCTTGACCTCGGCGGTGTGGTAGACGTCATAGCCCAGGCGCTCCTGGCAGAAGCTTTCCGTCGGGCTGACGCGCCAGTCGGGCTGGATCGCCTGTCGCCCGATCAGCATCCGGTAGGCCATGTTGGTGCGGTCGGTCAGCGTGACCTCGACCGGCACGTCGATGCCGCCCACGCGCAGCGTGGTTTCGATCACGTAGCGCAGCTCGCTCTCGCCGTTGGACGAGGTCACCTCGCGCCGGTCCTTGATCGGGGCCGAGCAGGCGATCGTCAGATCGGTGCGCCCCGGCACCGGATGCACGGCAAAGCGCAGCTTGGGCCGGTTGGCGGGGCCGAAGGGTTCGATGTCGAAGGCATGCAGCGCCGAGGTGCGCGCGCCGGTGTCGACCTTGGCCTTGAGCGCAGGCAGGCCGAGGCCGGGCAGGGCGATCCATTCCTCCCAGCCGAGCGTCAATCCGTCGGTCATCTGCATGCCTCCCCTGTGCCTGTTTGCCCGTATACCGGACCCGTGCCGGTCCTTGTGGTCCTTGTGGTCCCCGTGCCACCGCCATGGGCGACTCGCGGATGATCCGCGGCGGCGCGTAGCACGGCTTCGTGACGGTTTGACAGGGGCGTTGCCGCGTCAGCCGTCGCGCCCCGCGAGGGGCGGGGCCGCCCCGACCGGGCCGGGGGCCGGCGCGATCCGGTCGGCCAGAAGCCGGGTCAGGGACAGCCCGATATCGGGCTGCGTGTGGCACAGGCGCAGGATGGTGTCGCGCTCGATCATGCACAGCGTGCCCGACCGTTTCATCACCGCGCTTGCGACCCTCCGGCCCTCGCGGTTGAACAGCCCCACCTCGCCGAACAGCTGGCCCGGCGCGATCTCGGCCGCGAACTCGGGGATTTCCACGAGGCCGCTGGCCACGAAATAGAGGCAATCCGCCCGGTCGCCCTTGCGGAATATCTGCGCGCCCTCGGCCATCGGGCGCTCGCGCATGTGGGGCAGCAGGGGCTCGACCTGCGGCGGTGCGCTCAGGGCGGTCTCGATCCGCCGCCGCAGGCGCAGTTGCTCCCACGCCCGATAGAGGTTGAGCGGCAACAGCAGCAGGTGCAGCACCACGATGGGCATCAGGTCGGCGATCACGCCGTAGCCCGCAAAGGCGATGTTCGAACCGATGCCCACGAGGCGCAGCGCGATCAGCGTCTTCATCCAGAAGGTCAGGAACACCAGCCC
>JAOARA010000180.1 GCA_025211115.1 Roseicyclus sp.
GCCTGATGGGCGAAGACGCGGAGGGCCTGTTCCACCTCGTCCACCGCTACACCCTTTCGGGGTAGAGCGCCGCCAGCGCCTCCCCCACCGCGCGGTCGAGCGCGCCGGAATTGTCGATCTCGGTCACCCGCAAGCCTTCGGGAAAGGCAACGGAAGGCCGCGCCAGACGGCGCGCGATCTCGGCCCGGCCCTCGCGGCCCCGCGCGGCAAGGCGCTCGGCCAGCACCTCGGGCCGCGCGGTGATGTGCAGGACGTGCAGGTCGGGGAAAACGCGCGCCGCGCGGCCCAGCATCCCCCGCGACAGGTTCGCCAGCGCATCCTGTCCGCGTGCCAGCACCTCCTGCGCTTCGCGCGGGATGCCGTAGAACAGGCCATGCGCCTGCCAATGCAGCGCGAAATCGCCCCCCGCGGCGCGCGCAGCGAAAAGCGCGGGCGTGATCCCTTCGAAATCCTCGCCCCCCGCGGCCTCGGGCCGGGTGATGACGCGACGGATGCGGACAAGATCGGGGCGTTCGGCGCAAAGCGCCTCCATCACGCTGTCCTTGCCGACCCCCGAGGGTCCGACCACCGCGATAAAGCGCCCGGATCTTGCCAAAGGTGGCGTCATGCGGCGCGCCCCGGCGTGAAACCCGAGACGTCGATCTCGCGGTCGGCGACGCGGGCACGGGCCTCGAGATCGTGGAAGATGCCCACGATGGCCGCCCCGCCCGCCTTGGCCTCCTCGCTCAGGGTCAGCACGGTCTCGCGGTTGGTGGCGTCGAGGCTGGCCGTGGGTTCGTCCAGCAACAGCGCCGGATAGGCATGGGCGAAGCCGCGCGCGATGTTCACGCGCTGCTGCTCACCGCCCGAGAAGGTGGTGGGCGACAGCCCCCAGAGCGTCTCCGGAATGCGCAGCCGGGTGAGCAGGTCGCGCGCGCGCGCCAGCGCCTCGGCCTCGGGGCGGCCAAGGGACAGGAGCGGCTCGGCCACCACCTCCAGCGTGGGCACGCGGGGCACGACGCGCAGGAACTGGCTGACATAACCCAGCGTCTCGCGGCGCAGCGCCAGGATCTCGCGCGGCTCGGCGCGGGTGATGTCGAGCCCCCCGATCCGGACGCTGCCGCCCTGCGCCAGGTAATTGCCGTAAAGGATTCGCATCACGGTGGATTTCCCCGCCCCGCTTTCCCCGGTCAGCGCCACGCATTCGCCGGGCGCGACGGAGAACCCCGCCCCGGCGATCACCGGGATGACGGCGCCGCCCTGGTTGTGCAGCGGGAAATTCTTGGCAAGTTCTTCTACATGAATCATCGGATCACACCTGCAGCACGGAGCTGACGAGAAGTTGCGTATAGGGCGCCTGGGGATCGTCCAGCACCTGGTCGGTCAGGCCGGTCTCGATGACATGGCCGTCCTTCATCACCATCAGCCGGTCGGCCAGCAACCGCACCACGGCAAGGTCATGGGTCACGACTATGGCCGACAGCCCCATGCGCCGCACCAGCCCTCGGATCAGGTCCAGAAGCCGCGCCTGCACGCTGACGTCGAGGCCGCCCGTGGGCTCGTCCATGAACACCAGCCGCGGCCCGGTCACGAGGTTCCGCGCGATCTGCAGCCGCTGCTGCATGCCACCGGAAAACGCGCTCGGGCGGTCGTCGATGCGGGTCTCGCTGATCTCGACCCGACCCAGCCAGTCGGTCGCCTGCGCCCGGATCTCGCCGTAATGGCGCGCGCCGACGGCCATCAGCCGCTCGCCCACGTTGCCGCCCGCCGAGATGCGCATGCGCAGCCCGTCGCGCGGGTTCTGGTGGACAAAGGCCCAATCGGTGCGCCCCAGCATCCGCCGCTCGGGCTCGGACATCTGCAACACGTCCCGCGGCCCCTCGGCGCGGGTGTCGAAGATCACCTGGCCACTGTCGGGCGGCAGGTGCCCCGCAAGGCAATTGAGAAGCGTCGACTTGCCAGAGCCGCTTTCGCCCACGATCCCCAGCACCTCGCCGGGATAGAGCCGGAACGACACGTCCGAGCACCCGATCCGCCCGCCGTAGGATTTCGTCAGCGACTGCACGTCCAGAAGCGGTGTCATGCGCCCATCCCCTTCATCTTTCCAAAAATACGCATTCCCGCATCGGCCACCCCGCGCGCGGCCGGGCTGAAGGCGCCGTTTTCCTGCAGGAAAACGCATGGGAAAACTGCAGTTTTTCCACCCGGAAACCTGCAGGTTTCCGCCCCGAAAACCGCGCGGTTTTCGCCGCCGCTCATGCCGCCGCCTCGCGCCGCGAGGCACAGAAATCGGTGTCCGAGCAGACGAACATCCGGCTGCCCGCGTCATCGGTGATGACCTCGTCGAGGTAGCTGTCCTCGGCCCCGCACAGCGCGCAGGGATGCGGCGCCTTGGAGGGGTCGAAGGGATGATCCTCGAAATCGAGGCTCACGACGCGCGTAAAGGGCGGCACGGCATAGATCCGCTGCTCGCGCCCCGCGCCGAACAGCTGCAACGCCGCCGACTCCAGCTTGGGGTTGTCGAATTTCGGGATCGGCGAGGGGTCCATCACGTAGCGCCCCTCGACCTTCACCGGATAGGCATAGGCGGTGGCGATCTCGCCGTGGCGGCTGATGTCCTCGTAAAGCTTCACATGCATCAGCCCGTAGTCCTCGAGCGCATGCATCTTGCGCGTCTCCACCTCGGAGGGTTCGAGGAACCGCAGGGGTTCGGGGATCGGCACCTGGTAGACGAGGA
>JAOARA010000181.1 GCA_025211115.1 Roseicyclus sp.
GATCTCGGGGCCGGTCATCTCGACATGGGCCTGCCGGTTGGCGGTGTTGTCGAACTGGTTGGCCCAGATCGCGCCATTGGGCTCGGATTGCGCCAGCCGCTCGGCCAGCCGGCCCGAGTAGCGGACGTAGTTGTTGGGGTTGGAATAGGGCGCCGCGGGCACCTGGATCAGCTCGGCGCCCGCCAGCCGGATCATGTCCTTCTTTTCCTGGCTCTGGGTCTCGGGCATCACGATCACGGTGCGGAACCCCATCGAGGCCCCGACCCGCGCCCGCCCGATCCCGGTGTTGCCCGCCGTCCCCTCGACGATGGTGCCGCCGGGGCGCAGCAGGCCGCGCGCCACCGCGTCGCGGATGATGTAGAGCGCGGCACGGTCCTTGACCGATTGGCCGGGGTTCATGAACTCGGCCTTGCCGAGGATCTCGCATCCGGTCTCCTCGCTCAGGCGGCGCAGGCGGATCAAGGGCGTGTTGCCGATCGCCGCGGCGAGATCTGAATGAATGGTCATGGGACATCCCCTGGCAGTGGCCGCCCGTGGCGCGCCGGTCTCTGGACCTCAAGGGATAGGGGCGCGCGCCGGAAAGCTCAACCCGAAGCGCGCAGCCGGTCGCGGTTCATCACGAGCCATTGAAAGGACAGGATCAGCGGCGCATTGGCCATGTCGCCCCCCTCCAGCATCGCGCAGGCGGTCTCCCACTCCACGACATGCGACAGGATATCCTCGCCCTCGCCCGCATGCCCGCCCAGCCCGGTCACCGCGTCGGGCAGGTCGGCGATGCCGACGTAAGAGATCATCACCTGCGCGATGCCGCCGGGGCTGGGGTAATAGCGCCCGACGTGGTGCAGCTCGCCCAGCGTCAGCCCCGCCTCCTCGACGGTTTCGCGCCGCGCGGCGGCCTCGGGCGTCTCGCCCGCGTCGATCATGCCCGCGACAGGCTCCAGCAGCCAGGGATGCGCATCGCCATGGGCATAGGCCCCCAGCCGGATCTGCTCGACCAACAGGATGCGGTCGCGCCGAGGGTCATAGGGCAGCACGGTCACCGCGTCGGCGACGCGGAACACCGCGCGTTCCTGCACGCCGGAGAGGGTGCCGTCGAATTGCCGGTGCCGGATCGCCAGATCCTCGACGGTGAAGAACCTGGCATAGGGCTGGCGGCGCTCGACCAGTTCGACCGCGTCGCGGCCGGGGTTCGCCCCCGCCAGCGCGGGCCGCTGCCATGCCCCCGCCGAGAGCTGCGATTGCGCCCGCGCGCAGATCATCCAGTAGCGTTGGCCGACCTCGGCCGCCGTGGCCCCGCCCGCGCGCTGCGCCATCACCTCGGCCGCGGCGATCCGGCTCAGATCGCCCCAGTCGCGCGCCCATTCCGCCAGCGACCAGCGCCCGCCCGGCAGCACAGCCCCGGCCGGGCCCGCAGCCTCGGGCCGCCAGACCTCGACCGGCCGCGCCTGCCCGTCGATCTCGACCGTCACCGGCTGTCGGACATAACCGAAACAGGCCTCGTAGTAATCGAGCCGCGCCAGCGCCTCGCCCCCGGCCTCGATCACCAGCCCCTCGGCCCGCGCCCCGGCGCGCTCCACCAGAACGGGCCAGGACGCGCCCTGCACCCGCGCCACGGCGTGGCCCGGCAGCACGGCCGTGCGCACCGGCACCTCGGCCCCCGCGACCACATGGCGAAGGGGCGCATGGCACAAGGTGCCGAACAGGAAGATCTCGGTCATGTCGGTCCCGGTAAAGCAGCGACGGTCAGCGCCAGCGGCGCGCGGCACCTTCGCAGATCAGCCCGCCGATGACACCCCCCAGCAGCAGCACCCCCCAGACCGGCAGCGTGAAGGATTGCATCGCGTAGGCGATGAACAGATCCGAGGCATCGCCCAGCGCCTCGCCCAGCCCGTCATAGCGCAGCCGGACCGAGCGCAGGAACATCGCGCGCAGCGCGAACACGACCAGCCCGACAAAGGCGATCTGGATCGACGTGCGCAGCCCGTTGGCCACCGCGGCCGCGCGTCCGTCACCGGCCAGCGCCCCCGCCACGGACCAGCCCTGCCACAGGCCGATCAGGGCGATGGTCAGGGGAAACCACGTCGCCGGCGTGCCCTCGGGCACGGTGGCCAGAACCTGCAGCGCGGCCAGCCAGCCCACCCCGAAGAACGTGACCGCCCCCACCAGCTTGGCCGCCGTGGGCATCCGGCGGGCAGCGGTGCGGGTGTCGGTATGGGAGGGCATGAACATGCCCGCCAGACAACACCGGCAATCCGGCCGAACCATGGCGGAACCGCGGCAGAACGACGGCCCGATCCGCCAGATCCGCCCGATCCCGTCGCCTCACGCCGGGCGCGTCACCGTGATCTGGGTCACGTCGGTGTTGCCGAAATGAAAGGTCGCCGCACAGGAGGTGAGGTAGAAATTCCACATCCGCCGGAACCGGTCGTCAAAGCCCAGCGCCGCCACCTCGTCCCAACGGTCGTTGAAGGTCTCGTGCCAGCGCCGCAGCGTCTGGCTGTAGCTTTCGCCGAACTCGATGGAATGCGCCACGCTGAGGCCCGCGCGCTCGATCTCGGCGCGCAGCACCTTCGGCGCGGGCAACATGCCGCCCGGAAAGATGTATTTCTGGATGAAATCCACCCCGCGCTTGTAGACCTCCCACCGGCGGTCCTGCACGGTGATGATCTGCAGCGTGGCGTTCTTGCCCGGCTTCAGGTTCTCGCGCAGCGTGCGGAAATAGGTGGGCCAGTATTTCTCGCCCACCGCCTCGAACATCTCGATGCTGGCGATCCCGTCATATTGCCCGCGCTCGTCGCGGTAATCCTGCAGCTTGATCTCCACCCGGTCCGACAGGCCCGCGCGGGCGCTGCGCGCCACCGCGTAATCATGCTGCTCCTTCGAGATGGTCAGCCCGGTGATCTTCAGCCCCCGTTCCTTGGCGGCATATTCGGCGAACCCGCCCCAGCCGCAACCGATCTCGAGCACGTGGTCGCCGGGCTGCGCGCCCATCTGATCGACCATGCTGGCGTATTTCGCCGTCTGGGCGGCCTCCATCGATTCCTGCCCGGTCTCGAAGATCGCCGAGGAATAGGTCATCGTCTCGTCGAGCCAGAGCCCGTAGAAATCGTTGCCGAGGTCGTAGTGGTGCGAAATGTTCTTCCTGGCCTGCCGCTTCGAGTTCGACTGCCACCAGAAGCGCAGCTTCTCGAAGGCGCGCACGACGCCCATGCCGAGGAAGCCGTCATAGACCTCTTCGTTGTCGGCATGAACAAGGTCCATGAAGGCCTGCAGATCGGGCGTCGACCACCAGCCGTCGAGATACGCCTCGCAAAAGCCGAGATCCCCCTCGCGGATCAGCCGCGCGAAGATCTCGGGGTTGTGGATGTGCAGCTCCGCCACCGGCCCCGGCCCGTGCCCCGCGGCGCGGAAGACGCGCCCGTCGGGCAGCACCATGTCGAGACGGCCATGCTGCATCTTGTTGGCCGTGTCGAAGACGGCCGTGAAATAACGGGGGAGATTGTCCTCTCCCTTCGTGGTCGTTCTGACGTCCATGTCATCCCCTTGTCTGGCGCCCGATTTGGACAGATGCGGCGGCGCGGCACAAGCCTTGATCTGCCCTGCCCGATCAGAAACCGCGGTTTTCATACGCCTCACGCGCGCGCTTGCGCCCCTCGGCGGCCGAGACGACGGGCGCCGAGGGGTAGCCGTCGTCCGGCACCATCTCCCAACGGCGCGGGATCGCCTCGAAATAGCTCAGCGCCGTCTCGGTCGGCCGGTTGGTGATCTCGGCCAGCCAGGCCCGGCGGTAGCGCCCCTGCGGGTCGAATTTCTCGGCCTGCGTCTCGGGGTTGAAGACCCGGAAATAGGGGGTGGCATCGGGGCCGGAGCCCGCCGACCATTGCCAGCCCATCGCATTGCTGGCCGGGTCCCAGTCGACGAGGCACTCCTCGAACCAGCGCATCCCGATCTTCCAATGGCTCATCAGGTGCTTGGTGAGATAGGAGGCGACAAGCATCCGCGCGCGGTTGTGCATCCGCCCCGTGACATACATCTCGCGCATCGCGGCATCGACGATCTGCATCCCGGTGCGCCCGCGCATCCAGGCCTGCACCTGCTCCGTGCCCTCATCCTCGTTCCAGGGGAAGGCCTCCCACTCCTCGCGCCAGTTGCGCTCGACGATACGGGGCGTGTGATGGACAAGGTGATAGGCGAAATCGCGCCAGATCAGCTCCTTGAGAAAGGTCTCCGCCCCCGGCTTGCCCTCGGCCATCGCCCGAGCGCCCGCGTGCCAGCAGACCCGCGCCGAGATCTCGCCATGGGTCAGGTTCTCCGACAGGCCCGAGGTGCCGTCGACATCCAGCCGGTCGCGGTCCTCGGCATAGGCCCCGATCCGATGCGCGACAAAGGCGCCCAGCCGCCCCTGCGCGGCCTCCTCGCCGATCACGCAATGGGGCCGGACCACCGCCGCCCCGCGGTCCATCGCGCGGCCGAGGCCCCATTCGGCGATATCGTCACTCGCGGGCCATGCGTTCGGCGCGGCGATCTCGGGCACGGCCAGCGGCGCGGCCACCTCGCGCCCGCGCAGCGCCTTCCAGAAGGGCGTGTAGACCTTGTAGAACCCGCCCGTGCCGGTCTGCACGGTCCATGGCTCATGCACCAGGTGCCCGGCATGGCTGACGGCCTCGATCCCCTGCGCCTTCAGCGCGGCCTTCACCCCCTCGTCCCGCTTGCGCGCGGCCGGATCGTAAAGCCGGTTCCAATGCACCGCGCGCGCGCCCGTCTCCGCGATCAGCGCCCGCAGGCACTCCAGCGCGCGGCCCCGCCGAAAGATCAACCGGCTCCCCGCCGCCTCCAGCCGCGCGGCAAAGGCCTCCGCCCCCAGCCCCAACCGCCATTTCGGCGCGGCGCCATGCCCCTCGACCACCTCGTCGCACAGGAACACCGGGATCACCGGCGCTCCGCTTTCGCAGGCGGCGACAAGGGCGGGGTTGTCCGCCAGGCGGAAATCCCGGCGGGTCCAGTAGATCACGGGCGCGGTCATGGGGCGGTCGGTCCTTGTTGCTCTGCCGGGCGCAATCTAGCCCGCCAGAAGACGGGTCAAGAACCGGCTGCGCCTTCATCTTTCCCCAAATACGCCCTCCACGCCCGCCACCCACGCCCCGGCCCCGCCCTGCGCCGCCCCCGCGGCCCCGGCCCCCCCCCC
>JAOARA010000182.1 GCA_025211115.1 Roseicyclus sp.
CACATACGGCGGGCCAGTCGCCCGCGGCGCAAACCGCCTGGGTTCGCGCGACCATCGACGGCATCGGCGAGCAGGGCAGGGCCCCGGACATCCGCCCCGACATCCGGTCGGGAACCGCTCAGGATGCGCCCCGCCTCGACCAGGCGCGCGGCAAGAGCGGTATCGAGAAATTCTTCTCGAGCGTCGGCAACGGCATCAAGTCCGTCTTCACGAAGGTCGCCGACAAGATCGCCGACCTGGTCAAGCCGCAACCTGCCTACAACCTCAATCTCGGGAACAAACCGCCGGCCCAGCTGACGCGAGAGACCTTCGTTCCCCTGTCCGAGTTCGCGCCCCTGTCCGAGGCCACCGGCCCCGTGATCGGGGCGGCTCGAGAGGGCACGCCGAAATCCGTCAGTGCCCTGACCGAACTTCAGACGCAGATCGATGCCATGATGAGGTCGGCGGACGGAAAATCCGATCCGGCGGAGAGGGCGGGGGTGTTCAACACCTTGTTTCGGGGTCAAGAGGATGGTGTGAAAGCCAACAGGGAATTCGTGACATCGCATCTCGATTTCAGGTCGATTGCAGAGGATGTCATCTCGTCCAGCGCCGATCAGATCATGGGCGCGGCGAAGAAATACGAGGCCTTTCTCGACGCCGCGGGCGAAGGCATGGGCGCGGAAATCTACCACCTGCTGATCCCGCAAGGCACGCCAGAGGCCGATGCAATGGCCGAGGAGGCGAGACATGCGGTCGTGGTCGCGGTCTTCGAAACCGCGGACCGCATGCTGGACGCCATGTTGGCGACGGATGGTTGGGTCGCCGGCCTGTCCGACGACCTCAAGGCCTTCACCAGCGCCAAGATGGACGTGATCGCATCGTCCGATGCCAGGTCCGAGGAGAAAGCCGGCATGGCCCGCAAGCTCCTGACCAACGACTTTCTGTTGCGCGGTGCGGTCGCCGAGGTCTCGAATGCGCGGGTCGGAATGGACGACGCCGCGGCCGCGATCATCAGCAACAGCTTGAAACTTGTCATGTCGCTGCTGAACAACAGCACCGTGGATCGGGGTTCCGACCACTACGAGCCCGCGAAAGAGTTGTTCCAAACCCTGCGCGACAAGCACCAGGACGAGCCGATGGATGCATTCCTTCAGGCGCTCGGCATGCCGGCGGAGTATCGCAAAGATGCTTGACCCGATCCGCACCCCCGCCGCCCCGACCCGTGACCGGAGGATCGCCGCATGATCACCGATGATGCAATGAAGATCCTCGCCACCGCCTTCGACCTGCAACGGGTGGGAATGGATGCCGCAGGCCGCCTCGAACAGGACTTCGGCCGCGACGAGATCTTCTTCGTCGCCACCGAGTTCGGCCCGCGCCAGATCCGGCTTGCGGTCCCGCTCTCCGGCCTGTCTCTCGATTCGCCTGGCCTGCAACGTCTGCTCGAGGGCAACTGCCTCGGCCATGAAAGCGGCTCGGCGCAACTGGCCTGGAGCCCGATCGGCGAGGGGGCGGCCCTTGTCGATGTCATCGACCTGACGGCGCTCGATGTCGACATGTTCCAGGAGCGGGTGACCGATTTCCTGATCTACGCCCATTACTGGCAGATCGAGGGCCCCGCGCTGACCGGGGCGGATGCGGTGCAGACGATGCCGTCCGACGCGTCGGAAATGACGACCTTCCGGGTCTGACGGCGGGCCGATGAGCGGGGAAAAGACCGAACAGCCAACCCCGAAAAAACAGCGGGACGCCCGGCAGAAAGGCCAGGTGGCCCGCTCGCAGGAGGTGGTGACGACCGTCTCGCTCTTCGGCCTGATCGCGGTGATCATCGCCATGTGGTCGGCGATCTGGGACCGCCTCGTGCTGTTGATCGACCAGGTCGCGGGCTTCGCCGCCTCGGATGACCCCATGGCACTGCAGCGCGGGCTGGACGCGACATGGTCTGCCGCGGTCGCCATCCATCTGCCGCTTCTGGCGGTGACCATCGCGCTGGGCATCGCGGCGAATTACGTCCAGGTCGGCAGCCTGTTCTCCTTCGAGGCGATCTCGCCCAAGCTCGAGAAGATCAGCCTCATCAAGGGCGCGCAGCGCATCTTCTCGATGAAGCAGCTGGTCGAGATGCTGAAGTCGGTCTTCAAGATCCTCTTTCTTTCTGTGGCGCTTTACCTCGTTCTCACCTGGTCGACCGGCGCCTTCCTGATGAGCATCACCTGCGGGATGGGCTGCCTGATCGCGGTCACGGTCGACGTGACGCTCCTGTTGCTTGCGGTGACCGCCGTGGTCTTCGTGATCGTGGCGGGGCTCGATTTCGTCTACCAGCGCCACACCCACACCAAGAGCCTGATGATGTCCAAGGACGAGGTGAAGCGGGAATACAAGGAATCCGAAGGCGACCCGATCGTGAAGGGGCAACGCAAGCAGCTGGCCCGCGAGCTGGCGATGGGCGAGGTGAAGAAACAGGTGCCGCGGTCCACCGCGGTCGTGGTCAACCCCACGCATATCGCCGTGGCGATCCGCTACGAAGAGGGGGTGACGCCCCTGCCCATGATCGTGGCGAAGGGCCGGGGGCTTATTGCCATCGACATCCGCGAAGAGGCCGAGCGCGCGGGTGTCCCCATCTTTCGCAACGTGCCGCTGGCCCGGCAGCTCTTTGCCGAGACGGAGGTCGATGAGTATGCGCCGGACGAGACCTTTGCCGCCATTGCCGAGATCCTTGCCTGGGTAAAGCGCAACCGCACGCAGCTGTACGGGGGGCCGCTCAGCCATGGCGTGCTGGAGATGGACAGCGGCGACCATCTGCCCGACGCCGCTTCGCGGCGGGGTGGCATGGCGCCGTCGTGCCCGCGCGCGCGCAAGCCCGGTTGACCGCGCCGGCGCCTGTTTTCGCTTTTCCGTGAGATAAGCGGCGCTAAACTGATGCGGGGCGAGTCAGCGCGCGTCTGGGCTGCGCGTGGCCCGGTTTGGTGTCGTTCGAGTGCGAGTGTCCGGGATGATCTGCAGGTGTTTGCCGTCGGGCAGGGTGGTGTCCTGAATGCTGGATACGCTTCTTGCGCCGCCCTTGGTTCCGTTCACGCTGGCGCTTGAGCTTCTCTTCGCGCTGCTGGCCGTCGAGCTGGTGATGCTCGCGCGCGGGGCGGCGCTGATCGGGGACGCCGGGGACGCGCCCGAGATCGGCGTGGAGGCTGATGGCGTCGACCTGGACTTCGACCTCGATCCCGACCTCGACCTTGCCACGGGGCAAACACCGGCTGCCCCGTCCCCGTCGCTGCTTGGCTGGCTCGGGTTCGGCA
>JAOARA010000183.1 GCA_025211115.1 Roseicyclus sp.
GATCAACGACCCCGAGGCGTTCTGGGGCGAGCACGGAAAGCGCATCGACTGGATCAAGCCCTACACCAAGGTGAAGGACACGTCCTTTGCCCATGACGACGTCCATGTGCGCTGGTACGAGGACGGCACGCTGAACGTGGCCGCCAACTGCATCGACCGCCACCTCGCCACCCGCGGCGACCAGACCGCGATCATCTTCGAGCCGGACGAGCCGACGGACGAGGCGCAGCACATCACCTACACCGAGCTGTCCGAGCAGGTGGGCCGCTTCGCCAACGTGCTCAAGGGGCTGGGCGTCGAGAAGGGCGACCGGGTCGTCATCTACCTGCCGATGATCCCCGAAGCCGCCTATGCGATGCTGGCCTGCGCCCGGATCGGCGCGATCCATTCCATCGTCTTCGCCGGCTTCTCGCCCGACGCGTTGTCGGCGCGGATCAACGGCTGCGATGCCAAGCTCGTCATCACCTCGGACGGCGCCCCCCGCGGCGGCCGCGTCACCGAGCTGAAGGACAACGTGAACAAGGCGCTGCTGCATTGCGCGGATGACGTGAAATGCCTCGTGGTCAAACGCACCGGCCAGCAGGTCGCCTGGGTGTCCGGGCGGGATCACTGGTACGACGACCTGGCCGCAAATGCGTCGACGGATTGCCCGCCGGAAGAGATGAACGCCGAAGACCCGCTGTTCATCCTCTACACCTCGGGCTCGACCGGTCAGCCCAAGGGCGTGGTCCACACCACCGGCGGTTACCTCGTCTACGCCTCGATGACCCACGAGATCACCTTCGACTACAAGGATGGTGACATCTTCTGGTGTACCGCGGACGTGGGCTGGGTCACGGGCCACAGCTACATCGTCTATGGTCCGCTCGCCAACGGCGCGACGACGCTGATGTTCGAGGGCGTGCCGACCTACCCCGACGCGGGCCGGTTCTGGGCCGTCTGCGAGAAGCACAAGGTCAACCAGTTCTACACCGCCCCCACCGCCATCCGCGCGCTGATGGGCAAGGGCACCGATTTCGTCACCAAGTACGACCTGTCCTCGCTCAAGCTGCTGGGCTCGGTCGGCGAGCCGATCAACCCCGAAGCGTGGAACTGGTACAACGAGAATGTCGGCAAGGGGAACTGCCCCATCGTCGACACCTGGTGGCAGACCGAAACCGGCGGCCACATGATGACGCCGCTGCCGGGCGCGCATGAGCTGAAGCCGGGTGCCGCGCAAAAGCCGTTCTTCGGGGTGAAGCCGCTGGTGCTCGACCCCACGAGCGGAGAGGTCATCGAAGGCAACGGCGTCGAGGGCGTTCTGGTCATCGCCGACAGCTGGCCGGGCCAGATGCGCACCGTCTGGGGCGATCACGACCGCTTCGTGAAGACCTACTTCAGCGACTACAAGGGCTACTATTTCTCGGGCGACGGCTGCCGCCGCGACGCGGATGGCGATTACTGGATCACCGGCCGCGTCGATGACGTGATCAACGTCTCGGGTCACCGCATGGGCACCGCCGAGGTCGAAAGCGCGCTGGTCGCGCACGAGACCGTCAGCGAGGCCGCCGTCGTGGGCTACCCCCACCCGGTCAAGGGCCAGGGCATCTATTGCTACGTCACGCTGATGTCGGACGAGACGCCGTCGGACGAGCTGAAGAAGACGCTCAGCGACTGGGTCCGCAACGAAATCGGGCCGATCGCGAAACCAGACGTCATCCAGTGGGCCCCCGGCCTGCCCAAGACGCGCTCGGGCAAGATCATGCGCCGCATCCTGCGCAAGATCGCCGAGAACGATTTCGGCAGCCTTGGTGACACCTCGACGCTGGCCGACCCGTCGGTCGTGGACGAACTGATCGCCAACCGGGCGAACCAGTGAGCGCGCCGATGACCGAGACCGCCGTGGACACCCGCCCCGTCAACCTGATCCTGCTCGGCCCTCCGGGGGCGGGCAAGGGCACGCAGGCCCGGATGCTGGAAGAGAGCTTCGGCCTCGTCCAGCTCTCGACCGGCGACCTGCTGCGCGGCGCCGTTGCCGCCGGAACCGAGGCGGGGCTTGCCGCCAAGGCGGTGATGGAGAAGGGCGAGCTTGTCTCGGACGAGATCGTGCTGGCGGTCCTGAAGGAGCGCCTGGCGCAGCCCGACGTGTCCGCGGGCACGATCCTCGACGGCTTTCCCCGCACCGCGGGGCAGGCCGCGGCGCTCGATGCCCTTCTCGCCGAACGCGGCGAGAAGATCGACGCGGTGATAAGCCTGAAGGTCGAGGATGAAGCCATGGTCGAGCGCGTCTCGGGCCGCTTCACCTGCGCCGGCTGCGGCGAGGGCTATCACGACAGCTTCAAGCAGCCCGCCCGTCCGGGCGTCTGCGACAAGTGCGGCGGCACCGAGATGAAGCGCCGGGCCGACGACAACGCCGAGACGGTGCGCACGCGGCTTCAGGCCTATCACGCCGATACCGCGCCGCTGATCGACTATTACGCCGCCCGCGGCACCCTGACCGAGGTCGATGCAATGGCCGAGATCGGGCGCGTGCGCGCAGAGATGGAGGCGATCGTGGGGAAACTCACGGCCGCCTGAAAGAATTCACCGGGGCGGAGAGGCTCCGTGCCGGTGGATACATGCTCGTCGGGCCAAGGAGGGACCGGCGGGCAGGAACCTTCGAAGGGAGTAAGCAATGGCCGAAAAGCCTGATAACAACGCGTACTGGGCCGCGAACATCCGTCTGGTCACCATGTGTTTGGTGATCTGGGCGATCGTGTCCTACGGCTTCGCGATTCTGCTTCGCCCGATGCTGAGCGGCATCGCGGTGGGCGGCACGGACCTGGGCTTCTGGTTTGCCCAGCAGGGATCGATCCTCGTCTTCCTCGTCCTGATCTTCTTCTATGCCTGGCGCATGAACAAGATCGACCGGGAACATGGCGTGGACGAAGAGTAAGGGACGGACCAGACCATGGATCAGACAACACTCAATTTCATCGTGGTGGGCGCGTCCTTTGCGCTCTACTTCGGGATCGCGATCTGGGCCCGCGCGGGTTCCACGTCGGAATTCTATGCCGCCGGCCGGGGTGTGAACCCCGTCGTGAACGGCATGGCCACCGCGGCCGACTGGATGTCGGCGGCTTCCTTCATCTCGATGGCGGGCCTCATCGCCTTCGTCGGCTACCAGAACTCGACCTTCCTGATGGGCTGGACCGGCGGCTACGTGCTGATGGCGATGCTGCTTGCGCCCTACCTGCGCAAGTTCGGCAAGTTCACCGTTCCGGAATTCATCGGTGACCGCTACTACTCGAACACGGCGCGCGTCGTGGCCGTCGTCTCGCTGATCATCATCTCGGTGACCTACGTGATCGGCCAGATGACCGGTGCAGGCGTGGCGTTCTCGCGCTTCCTCGAGATCAGCTCGACCGCGGGTCTTCTGACGGCATCTGCCGTGGTGTTCATCTACGCCGTTCTCGGCGGCATGAAGGGCATCACCTACACGCAGGTGGCGCAGTACTGCGTTCTGATCATCGCCTACACCATCCCGGCGATCTTCATCTCGCTGCAGCTGACCGGCAACCCGATCCCGGGCCTGGGCCTGTTCTCGAACATGGCCGATGGTCAGGCCGGCGCCGGCACGCCGCTGCTGGTGACGCTCGACGGTCTGCTGACCGACCTCGGGTTCAACGCCTACACGACCGGCTCCTCGCCGTTCCTGATGGCGCTGTTCACCCTGTCGCTGATGATCGGCACCGCGGGTCTGCCGCACGTGATCATCCGCTTCTTCACCGTTCCCAAGGTGGCCGACGCACGTTGGTCCGCCGGCTGGGCGCTGGTGTTCATCGCGCTGCTCTACCTGACGGCTCCGGCCGTGGGCGCAATGGCCCGCCTGAACATCACCACGACCATGTGGCCGAACGGTGTGCAGGGCGAAGCCGTGGCGATCGACGATCTGCCCGACTGGTTCGAAACCTGGCAGGTGACCGGCCTGCTCGGCGTCGAAGACAAGAACGGCGACGGCCTGATCCAGTACTACAACGACCGTTCGCCCGAAGGTCAGGCCTTCGGCGAAGCCAATGGCCTTGCCGGCAACGAGCTCGTCACCTTCAACCGTGACATCCTCGTTCTGGCCAACCCCGAGATCGCACAGCTTCCGGGCTGGGTGATCGCGCTGATCGCAGCCGGTGGTATCGCGGCCGCCCTGTCCACCGCGGCAGGCCTCCTGCTGGCCATCTCCTCGGCCATCAGCCACGACCTCATCAAGTCGGTGATCAACCCCAACATCTCGGAAAAGGGCGAGCTTCTGGCCGCGCGGATCTCGATGGCGGGCGCGATCGCGCTGGCGACCTACCTGGGCCTCAACCCGCCGGGCTTCGCGGCCCAGACGGTGGCACTGGCCTTCGGTCTGGCGGCGGCGTCGCTCTTCCCGACGCTGATGATGGGCATCTTCTCGAAGCGGATGAACTCCGCCGGGGCCACGGCAGGGATGCTGGCCGGTCTGATCCTGACCTGCCTGTATCTCTTCACCTACCTCGGCTGGTTCTTCATCCCCGGCACCAACATGCTGGAGAACACCGCGGCGAACTACCTGTTCGGCATCCCGCCGACCCACTTCGGCCCGATCGGCGCGCTGGCAAACTTCGCCGTCGCCTATGTCGTGTCGAACGCCACGGCTGCACCGCCGCAGCACATCCAGGACCTCGTCGAGAGCGTCCGGATCCCGCGTGGCGCAGGTGCCGCTTCCGATCACTGATCGGACCGTCACGACGCCAGGGCCTGCGACACCGCGGGCTCTGGCAAATCACCCGGCGCATCCCGACCCTTCGGGGTGCGCCTTTTTCGTTTCCCCGGACGGCAGCCATGACGACCGAGATCTCAGCCACCCTCGCGCAGACGCACCCCTACGACCTGCTTGCGCCCGATGAGCGCGACGCGCTGGCCGGCAAGGTCGGGCGCCGCAGGATGGCCGCGGGCGACGTGATCTACGCGATCGGGCAGCCGGTCACGGAGCTGTGCCTGATCCTCTCGGGGCGGATCGAGATCAATGCCGAAGACGGCGAGCTGCTGTCGATCCTCGGACCCCGCAATTCCTTCGGCGAGCGCGGGCTGATGCGCGACGGTATCGCGCCCGTCACCGCGACGGCGACCGAACCGGGCGAGATGCTGACCATTCCCGCGGATGTCTTCCGCGCGCTGGTCGCCGCCCATCCCCGCATCCTGCGCTTCTTCGACCGCACGCGACCCGCCTCGGCGCGGCGGCAGGACGTGACCACGATGGCCTTGTCGGCGCTGATGACGCGCGGCCCGCTCACCTGTGCGCCCGAGACCCCGCTGATCGAGGCCGCCCGAAAGATGCGCGAGCTTGGCGTGTCCTGCATCATCGCCTGCGAAGGCCCGTCGGTGCGCGGCATCCTTACGACGGGCGACATCACCTCGCGCGCGGTGGCCGAGGGCTTGCCGCCCCGGACACCGGTGGCGCAGGTGATGACCCCCGATCCGGTGACCCTTCCGCCCGCCGCGCTGGTCGCCGACGTGCTGCACAAGATGGTCGAGCGCGGCATCACCCACATGCCCGTGGTCGAGGGAGGGCGGCTTGTCGGCATCCTGACCCAGACCGACCTGACCCGGTTCCAGGCCACCTCCTCGGCGGCGCTGATCCATGACATCGCCGCCGCCGCGGACAGCGCCGCCCTTGCGCGGGCCGCCCATCGCATTCCCGACCTGCTGGTCCAGCTGGTGAGCGCGCAGAACCCGCACCAGGTCGTCACGCGCCTGATCACCGACATCGGCGACGCCATAACCCGCCGCCTTCTGGCGCTGGCCGAGGCAAAGCTGGGGCCGCCGCCGGTGCCCTATCTCTGGCTCGCCTGCGGGTCGCAGGGGCGGCAGGAGCAGACCGGCGTCAGCGACCAGGACAATTGCCTGATCCTCGACGATGCCGCGACACCGCCCGATGACGAATATTTCGCGGCGCTGGCCGGCTTCGTCTCGGACGGGCTGGACGAGGCGGGGTATTTCTACTGCCCCGGCGACATGATGGCGACGAACATCAAGTGGCGGCAACCGCTGCGCGTCTGGAAGCAGTATTTCCGCGGCTGGATCAACCGGCCCGACCCCGAGGCGCAGATGCTGGCCTCGGTCATGTTCGACCTGCGCCCCATCGGCGGGGCCGAAAGCCTGTTCCCCGATCTGCACGCCGAGACGCTGGCGGCGGCGGCGAAGAACTCGATCTTCGTCTCGCACATGATCGCCAACTCGCTGAAGCACCACACGCCGCTGGGCCTGTTCCGCGGCTTTGCCACCGTGCGCTCGGGCGAGCACAAGAACACCATCGACCTCAAGCACAACGGCGTGGTGCCGGTCGTCGACCTGGGCCGCATCTACGCGCTGAAGGGCGAACTGGCCGAGGCCAACACCCGCGCGCGGTTGCTTGCGGCGATCGAGGCCGGCGTCGTGTCGACCTCGGGCGGCCGCGACCTGCTGGACGCCTACGACATGATCGCCGACACGCGGCTTGCCCACCAGGCCGCCCAGATCAAGCGCGGCGAGGCGCCCGACAATTTCATGGCGCCCGCCGACCTCTCCGACTTCGAACGCAGCCACCTGCGCGACGCCTTCGTCGTCATCAAGACCATGCAGAATGCCGCCGGTTCCGGCCGCGGCTACCTGAACTGAAAGAGACACGATGTTCTGGACCCTCGTCACCGTTCTGTTCTCGGGCCTTGCAGGGGCCGGCATCGGCCTTGCCCTGCGCAGCCTCAGCCGCGGGCGCTTGCCCAAGGGCATCATGCCGGTCAGCGCCGGCCTGACCATGCTCGCGGCGACGGTCGCGCTGGAATACCAGTGGGCCGACGGCGTGCGCGACACCATGGCCGAGGATCTCGTCATCATCTCGACCCGTGAGCAGCGCGCCTGGTATCAGCCCTGGACCATGCTGCGCCCCTGGGTCCGGGGCTTCATCGCCTATTCCCCCTCCGAGACCGTCGAGACCGCGCCCGGCTCCGGCATCTCGGTGGTGCAGCTGCGCATCCAGGAACGCTGGAACCCGCAGGTGGTCCGCCCCGCGCTCGTGGATTGCGCCGGCAGCCGCTGGACGGACCTGACCGCCACCACCGAGTTCACCGAGGCCGGCATTCCCGTCGACACGGACTGGCGCACGGCAGGCCCCGAAGACCCGATCATCGCCGCCCTCTGCGACCGGGAGACCGCCGAGGGCTGAGACCACGACACGCCGGCAGGGGCCGGGCCAGCGCCCGCCCCGCAGCCCCCCGTCCCCGATGTCGCGCGGACCACCGGGACGGGGCGCCGCGCACCGGCACACCGAGAGGGGCACGGAGGAGGGCCCCGCATCATGCTGACCCGACTTTCCCTGCGTCTGCGCATCTTCCTGTTCTTCGCCCTCATCGCGCTCGGCGGATCGGCCCTCGTGATCGTGGGGCTGATCATCGGCTACATCCGCCTTGGCGAGGCGCACGCCCTCAGCGCCTTCGTCATCGCGGGGGTGGTGGCGGTCTTTGCCATCGCCGGGCTGACGACCTGGATCTGGGTGCTGTTCGACGAACATGTCGCCCGGCCGGTCGAGCGTCTGGCCGCCGACCTGCGCGCGCGCGCGCATTCCGATGTCGACCAGGGGATCGACCCGGCCGTCGCGCGCTACCTCGGCGCCCTCGCGCCCGCCGCCGATGCGGTCGCCGCGAACCTGACCGAGACGCGGAACGCCATGGCCCTGGCCGTGGGGCGCGAAACCGCACGGCTCGCCACCGAGAGAACGCGGCTCGAGACGCTGCTGGCCGAGGTGCCCGACGGCGTGATGTTCTGCACGCCGCATCACACCATCGCGCTCTACAACGGCCATACCCGCGACATCCTGGGCGAAAGCGACGCGCTTGGCCTCGGCCGGCCGGTCGCAGGGCTGCTGCGGATGGGACCGATCACGCAGGCCTATGACCGGCTTGCGGCCAACGGCAGCGACGAGGGGACCGACATCCTCGTGACCACGCGGGCCGGCGCGCGCCTGCTCGAGGCGCGGCTGCGCCTTCTGCGGCTCGAGGGGCAGGAGACCGAGGGCGCGGGCTACGTGCTGACGCTGCGCGACGTGACCGCCGATCTCAAGGTGCAGGCCGAACGCGCCTACCTGCTGAACCACCTGCTCGAACGGATCGAGGCCTCGCTGCCCAGCCTGCCCGAGGGCGAGGCCAAGGCGGCGCTGGCCGGGCTTGCCGAGGAGACCGCCGTGCGCAAGGCCGCGACGGACACGAAATGGTGGCCGATGGAGGAGCTGACCGCCGAGGATCTCGGCGCTGGCCTGACCGCGCGGCTTGCGCGCAAGGGTGTCGGGATCGCCTGCGACCTCGGGCCGACACGGCTCAGGTGCGACGGCTTCGCCATCACGCGGATGCTGGAGCGCCTTGCGCTCGACTGGGTCGGCGCGGGGGCCGGGGGGCTGGTCCTGACCTTCGCGTCGGAAGGCGGCGAGAGCGCCGTGCTCAGCCTCGAGGCCGAGGGCGACGCACCCACCGGCCCGCAGCTGGACGGGTGGCTCGCCACCCCGCTTTCGCCGGGCCTGTCGGGGTTCGCGGCGGCCGATGTGCTGCTCAGCCACGGCACGCGGCTTGGCGTGGAACCGGCGGGACCGGGCCGTCACGCCCTGCGCCTGACCCTGCCGCTTGCCGAGGCGCGCCTGGCGGGGCCGAGCCGCGTGGTGATGTATGACTTCGACCTGCTGAACGCGGAAATTCCCGACGACCTCGCTGCCGCCGCGCTGAAGTCGCTCAGCTTCGTGATCTTCGACACCGAGACCACGGGCCTCAACCCTCAGGTCGACGAGGTCTGCCAGATCGCCGCCGTCCGCGTCGTCAATGGCCGCATCGTCGAGGGCGAGGAATTCGACATGCTGGTCAACCCCGGCCGCAAGATCCCCGCCGCCTCGACCGCGGTGCATCACATCACCAACGAGATGGTCGCCGATGCCCCCCCGGTGACCGAGGCGCTGCGCCGCTTCCATGCCTTTGCCGAGGGCTCGGTCCTTGTCGCCCATAACGCGCCCTTCGACATGAGCTTCCTGCGCCGCCGCGAGGCCGAGCTTGGCAAGCGTTTCGACCAGCCGATCCTCGACACGGTGCTCTGTTCCGCGATCCTTTACGGGCAATCCGCCGAGCACACGCTGGATGCGCTCTGCGACCGGCTGCACATCCGCATCCCCGAGGCCGCGCGCCATACCGCCATCGGCGACGCGATCGGCACGGCCGAGGCATTCCGCAAGATGATCCCGATGCTGGAAGCGGCGGAGCTGCCCAATCTGGGGGCATTGATCAAGGCCTTCGACCGGCACAGCCGGTTGATCGAGCATCTGAATTGACCAAGCCTGCGGCTTGGATATGCCGTAAGGCAAGCAACAGGGAAAGGTCGCCGCCATGGCACGCGTTCCACTCTACAAGGCGGCAGAGGCGGAACTGATCCGCCGGATCGAAAGCGGGGATTGGGAGGTGGGACGCCGCCTGCCCAACGAGTTCGTCCTGGCCGAGGAGTTTCGCGTCAGCCAGGGCACGATGCGCCGGGCGCTGATGTCACTCGAGGCGATGGGCTATCTCGACCGCAAGCCGGGCCGCGGCACGTTGGTCAGCCTGCCCGCCAAGGGTGAGGCGACACCGCCCCCCACCGGTGCCCTGTCGCTCAAGGGGGCGGATGGTGCGCCCCTCGGGTTGCAGGTCTACCGCGCCCGCAACGGCACCCGCGGGGCCGGGCCCGAGGAGGCCGACCTGTTTGGCGCGGCGCGCCTTTCGGTGCTGGAACGCACCCTGACGCGCGACGGCGCCCGCGCCGCGCTGGACGAGATCGCGGTGCCCGAGGCGCTCATCCCCGCGCTGGCCGAGGATGCCGCCGTCGACCTGTCCGACATGCTGGCCGAGGCCGGGCTGCCGCCGCACGGGATCACCGAGAGCGTGACCGCCGCCGTGACCACGATGTCGGAGTCCGTCGCGCTGGCCTGCGACCGCTACACGGCGCTTCTGGTGCTGACCCGAACGGCGGCCGACCCCGAGGGTCGCATCACCGCCCGCCAGACCCTGCGCCTGATCGCGGAGGGCGTGGCCTACGGGCCTTGACTATCCATCAAGGGTAGCGCGCCAGGAACCGGCGCGCCGCCCGCAAGCCGGGGGCCGTCAGATCCCGTCGATGCAGACGTATTTCGTATCGAGGTAATCCTCGAGCCCCTGGCTCCCGCCCTCTTTCCCGAGGCCGCTTTCCTTGATCCCGCCGAAGGGCGCTTCCACGGTGGTGATCAGGCCCGAGTTGATGCCGATCATCCCGTATTGCAGCCGCTCGTTCAGCCGGAACGCCCGGCCCAGATCGCGGGTATAGACGTAGGAGGCGAGGCCGAAGACCGTGTCATTGGCCATGGCGATGGCCTGATCCTCGGTCTCGAAGGTGAAGACGGGCGCAAGCGGGCCAAAGATCTCTTCGGTCGCAAAGGCCATGTCCTGCGTCGCCCCGGTCAGCACCGTCGGCTGGAAGAAGCTGCCGCCAAGCTGGTGCCGCGCGCCGCCCAGAACCACGGTCGCCCCCTTGCCCTTGGCGTCGTCCAGAAGCTCCTCGACCTTGGCCACGGCATCGAGGTCGATCAGCGGCCCTTGCGCGACGCCCTCCTCGCGCCCGTCGCCGACCTTGAGTTGCCTCGTCTTCTCGACCAGCCTCTCGACGAAGGCGTCATGGACGCTCGCCTGCAAGTAGATCCGGTTCGCACAGACGCAGGTCTGCCCCGAGTTGCGGTATTTCGAAACAATGGCCCCCTCGGCGGCGGCATCGAGGTCCGCATCCTCGAAGACGATGAAGGGCGCGTTGCCGCCCAGTTCCATCGAGACCTTCTTCACCGTGTCCGCCGACTGGCGGATCAGTTCCTTGCCGACCTCGGTCGAGCCGGTGAAGGTCACCTTGCGCACCTCGGGCCGCTCCATCATCGCGCCCGCGATGGCCCGCGCCGAGCCGGTGACCACGTTCACGACGCCCGCCGGATAGCCCACCTCTTCGGCCAGCGCGGCCCAGGCGAGGCCGGAATAGGGCGTCGCCGTCGCGGGCTTGGCGACGATCGGGCAGCCCACCGCAAGGGCGGGGGCAACCTTGCGCGCCAGCATCGAGGAGGGGAAGTTCCACGGCGTGATCATCCCCACCACGCCGACCGGGTGCTTGGTGACAAGGATGCGCCGCCCGTTGACGCCCGCGGGCACGATCTCGCCCTTGGCGCGGCGGGCTTCCTCGGCGAACCAGCGCACGTATTGCGCGCCGATGGCGATCTCGCCCTTCGCCTCGGCCAGGGGTTTGCCCATCTCGACGGTCAGAAGCTCCGCCAGCGCCGCCTGGTTGTCCATCAGCGCATCATGCAGCTTCCACAGAAGGCCCACGCGGCTCATCAGGTCCATCGCCGCGAAATCGGCGAAGGCACCGGCAGCCGCATCGATGGCGCGCATC
The DNA here is from genome assembly GCA_025211115.1 of Roseicyclus sp. Lineage (GTDB taxonomy): Bacteria > Pseudomonadota > Alphaproteobacteria > Rhodobacterales > Rhodobacteraceae > Roseicyclus. The sequence goes on from JAOARA010000183.1 coordinate 11,422, forward strand.
GTCTCGGCCTCGCCGCAGGCGGGCACGGTGCCGATCACCTCGCCGGTGGCGGGGTTCGTCACGTCGATCACCTTGCCGCTGTCGGCCTGCACCCATGCGCCGCCGATGTAATTCGCCTCGCGCTGCCAGCTTTGCCAATCGGTCATCCCATCGCTCCCATCTTGCGGGCCAGGTCGAGCATCCTGCACGAAAAGCCCCATTCGTTGTCATACCAGCCGAAGACGCGCAGCATGCCGCCCTTGGCGCGCTTGATCTCGGGCCCTTGCAGCACCACCGACTCGGGCCGTGCGCGCAGGTCGGTCGAGACCAGGACCCGGTCGGTGAAGCCCACGACCGGCCCCGCGCGCTCGCGGAAGAAGGCCTGCGCGGCCTCGGCCTGCGGCCTGTCGCGGGTGATGACGGCAAGGTCCACGCAGGAGACCGAGGCGCCCGGCCCCCGCACCGCCGAGCCGGTGATCCGCCCAGCCAGATGCGGCAGCACCACGTCCACCAGCTGCGCCGCGCTTGTCGTCGGCGGCACCATGGAGAGCGCCGCCGCCCGGCTGCGGGCCAGGTCTTCGCCCATCGGCTGATCCACCGTGGGC
>JAOARA010000184.1 GCA_025211115.1 Roseicyclus sp.
CGGCCTCGGCATTGGCCTTGGGGATCACGCCGAGGGCGGCTTGCGCGTCGCAGGCATGGGCCTCGATCTCGAACCAGATGCGGAACTTGGTGGCGGGCTCCCAGAGGGCGACCATCTCGGGGCGGGAATAACGGGGGATCATCGGCACGGCCTTGCGTTCGGGTCAGACTTTGCGCTCTCATAGGGGCGACGGGACGGAGGGACAAGGTGAGCGGCCCACGCAAATGGACGCGGAGCGCGCTTCGGGCGCTTGTGCTGGCGCTCGGGCTGGGATCGGCCGGGGCGGGCGCGGCGCTGGCCAATGGCGGGGCGGTGGATGCGTCCGGGGCCGGTCCCGCGATCCGGGCGGCGCTTCTGGCGCATGACGTCATCTATCCCGGCATCGGCTGGGAGCGGCACGAGCCGAACGGCCGCATCCTGCTGCGCAGCGTCGAAGGGCCCTACGGGCGCACCAGCGTCGGCGAATGGCGCATGGAGGGGGCGCTGCGTTGCCTGCGCTGGACCCGCGCGGCGGCGTGGGTCTGCTACCGGGTCGAGATCGAGGGCGAGACCCTGCGCTTCATCGACCCGATGGGCAATGTCAGCGCCGGTCGGCTGGCCCCGCGATGATCGCGCTGGAGCAGTTCGAGGGGCTCTGGCGGCTCACCCGCGAGATCGAGGACCGCCGCGGCGGCGTGACCGGTCGGCTGGAGGGAACCTGCCGCTGGCTGCGCGACGCGCAGGGGCTGCGGCAGGAGGAAGAGGGGCTTCTGACGATGGGCAACGGCCCCGCGCTGCAGGCGCGGCGCGTCTACCTGTGGCGTGCGGCGGGCGACGGGATCGAGGTGACCTTCGAGGATGGGCGGCCGTTTCACCGGCTGGGGCCGGGGCGGTTGACCGACCGCCACCTGTGCGATCCCGACACCTATGACGTCAGCTACGATGTCGCGCAGTGGCCGGACTGGACGCAACGCTGGCGGGTGACAGGCCCGCGCAAGGATGCGGTGATCCTCAGCCGGTTTCGCCCGCTTCGTCCCCCGCTGTCATAGGCGGGGCGGGGGCTGCGGGGGCTGCGGGCGGGGGGTAGAACCGCGCGACGGCGAGATCGGCGGCCTTGTGCATGTTGGCGACCTCCAGCACCAGCGCGCCCTGCAGCAGCGCGAGCATCTCCTTGGCGCGCACCTTGGGTGCGGCGATGCCCTGCGGCAGCCGCGCCCCGATCAGCGCAAGTTGCCCCACGAGCAGGCGGCGCGCGGCGGCGAGGTGCGGCGCGTCCCCGCGCCCGGTTTCCGACAGGATGTCGAGCCAGACCCTGAGATAGGGCCGGAACGTGGCCGAGCGCAGCAGGCCCAGCAGGGCGGCAAGGCACTCCGCCTCCGAGGCGAAGCGTTCGGCGGGAAGGGCCGCGTCGAGCGCCGACAGGATCTCGTCCGCCAACTGGTCCAGCAGCGCCCCGATCAGCGCGCCTTTCGAGCCGAAATGGTAGATCAGCATCCGGTCCGAGGTGCCCGCCGCGCGGGCCAGCGGGCGCAGCGTCGCCCCGGCAAGGCCGGTGCCGCGCACATGGGCGGACATCGCGGCCAGAAGGTCGGTCTTGTTCAGCGTCGTCATCTCTCTGCGCGCGTGCCCCCTCCTGTCTGGCGGCGTGCCCTGCCGGTGCGGCCCCGTGACCCCGAGGGCCGCTCTCAGGCCTTGGCCCGCGCCCCGGTGTCGGGCAGCGGTTGAAGCTCCTGCGCCGGGGCCGCGCCCGCGGCGGCCGCCATCCGGTCGGCCTTCTTGCGCACCAGCACCGTGCGCAGGTCATGCATCGCCAGCAACAGCCGGTCGGTGACCTCTTCGAGGTCGGCGTCGCTGGCGCGGCTCTGGGCCCATTGCGTCGTGAGGTTGAGGTGATCCACCGCGCGGTGGATGTCGTCGATGTCGCGGTCGTCCAGCACCGCGCGGCGCTCCTCGATCCACTCCTCGATCACCGCCCGTTCCTCGGCCCCGAGGGTGCGGTCGCCATGGGGGCGGATGTTGCCGTTGCGGATGTTGACGATGGCGATCTCTTCCATCTCGATCCGGCGCTGGCGGTTCTCGGTGGAAACGCGGAACACGGCTGCGCCGTTCTCGCGGATGCGGAAATAGAACTCCGGTAACTCGGTCATCAGGTTGGGTGCCCCGCTGGTCACTCGCTACGCGATGCGGCGCAAGGTATGCCGCGCCGCGGGCCCTGTCAAAGCGCCTCAGGCCTCGCCGCGCTCGAAGCTGGCGGCCAGCAGCATGGCGAGCGCATGGCGCAGCGCGGCCGCGCGCACCTCGGACCGGCCGAGGGCGCCGAACTCCCGCGTTTCGGTCAGCACCCGCCCGCCATGGGCGAGGCCGAAGCAGACCCGCCCCTCGGGCTTGTGGTCCGAGCCGCCGGGGCCCGCGATGCCGGTGACGGAGACCGCGATCTCGGCCTGTGCGCGCGCCAGCGCGCCCTCGGCCATCTCGGCGGCGACCGGCTCGGACACCGCGCCATGGGCCTCGAGGGTCGCGGGGCGCACGCCCAGCATCTCGGTCTTGGCGGCGTTGGAATAGGTGACGAAGCCGCGGTCGACGACGTCGGACGCGCCCGGCACCTCGGTCAGCGCCGCCGCGATCATGCCGCCGGTGCAGCTTTCGGCGGTGGCCAGCCGCCAGCCGCGCCGACGCAGCGCGTCGAGCACCTCGGCGGCCGTCATCCCGTCACCTGCGGCAGATGCGCGATGAAGGCGAGAACGGCGACGACAAGCGCGGCAAGCCAGCCCGCGATCAGGTCATCGGCCATGACGCCCAGCGGCCCCTCCTGCCGGTCGGCCCAGCCGACGGGGCCGGGTTTGAGCACGTCAAAGAGCCGGAAGGCGACAAAGGCCGTCAGCACGCCGGGCCAGAGCGCCCAGAACCCGGCCCCGGCCATCTGCGCGCCCAGCGACACCGGCCAGAGCGCGATCCAC
>JAOARA010000185.1 GCA_025211115.1 Roseicyclus sp.
CATCTTCGGGAGGCGGGCGTGATCGAGATGTTCGACGTCGTCTACGGCTATGATTCCGGCCATGGCGGCAAGCCCGAGCCGGGCATGTGCCTGGCCTTTGCGCGGGACACGGGGCTTGCGCCCGAGGCCTGCGTGATGGTCGGCGACAGCGCCCATGACCTTGTCGCCGGGCGCGCGGCGGGGATGCGGACCGTGGCCGTTCTGACCGGGCTTGCGACCGCCGATGTTCTGGCGCCGCTGGCCGATGCGGTGCTTCCCGACATCGGCGCATTGCCCGGCTGGATCGCCGCGCAGGGCTGAGGGGCGGTCTGCGAGGCGCGACCGATTTTCGTGAAAATGCGACGTCAGGCGTCGGATACGGGCAATTGAGCGGGCAAATCCTGCGCGAGGGTGGGAGCCGATTTTCGCTCCAGCACGCAGGCGCACGCGCCGCGAGGAAGGCCCGAGAGATGAACGACGCCACCCCAACCCGCCGCCGCCGCGCCGGGGGCCGTGCCGGCCACAGCGCCCGCGCGGGCGGCCATGCCATCGAGCAGATGCCCTGGCGGCTGCCGAAGAACATCGACCGCCCGACCGAGCCCCTGGGCGAGGAGGGGGTGCAGGCGATCCACGACGGCGCGATGCGGGTCTTGAACGAGATCGGCGTCGAGTTCCTGAACGAAGAGGCGCGCAGGCATCTGCAGGCCGCCGGTTGCCGGGTCGAGGGCGAGAACGTCCGCTTCGACCGCGCATTCGTCGAGGAAATGGTGGCGCGCGCGCCCGCCTCCTTCACGCTGACGCCGCGCAACCCCGAGCGGCAGTTGATCGTGGGCGAGGGGCATATCCTCTTCGGCAACGTCTCCTCGCCGCCGAACGCCTGGGATCTCGAGCGCGGCAAGCGGCCCGGCGATTTCGAGACCTACAAGGAGTTCATGAAGCTCACGCAGTATTTCAACTGCATCCATTTCGCCGGCGGCTACCCGGTGGAGCCGATCGACATCCACGCCGGCATCCGGCACCTCGATTGCCTGTTCGAGAAACTGACGCTGACCGACAAGGTCGCCCACACCTATTCGCTGGGCGCCGAGCGCGTCGAGGACGCGATGGAGATGGTCCGCATCGCGGGCGGGCTGAGCCATGCGGAGTTCGACGCGACCCCGCGGATGTATACCAACATCAACTCCGTCTCGCCGCTCAAGCATGACTGGCCGATGCTGGACGGCGCGATGCGGCTGGCCCGCCGCGGGCAGCCCACCGTCGTCACCCCCTTCACGCTGGCGGGTGCCATGGCGCCGGTGACGCTGTCGGGGGCGGTGATGCTGAGCCTGGCCGAGGCGCTTTCGGCGATTGCGCTGTTGCAATACATCGCGCCGGGCAGCCCGGTGGCGGTCGGCACCTTCACCTCGAATGTCGACATGAAGTCGGGCGCGCCCGCCTTCGGCACGCCGGAATACATCCGCGCGACCCAGATCACCGGCCAGATGGCGCGGTTCTACGGGTTGCCGCTGCGCTCTTCGGGCGTCTGCGCGGCCAACGTGCCCGACGGGCAGGCGATGTGGGAAACGATGAATTCGCTCTGGGCCGCGGTGCAGTCGGGGACCAACATGGTCTACCACGCCGCGGGCTGGCTGGAGGGCGGACTGATCGCAAGCCCCGAGAAATTCGTCATGGATTGTGAGGTGATCCAGCAGTTCCAGCGCTACATGGAGCCGCAGATCCTTGGCACCTCCGAGGCCGATCTGGCCATCGACGCCATCGCCGAGGTGGGCGCGGGCGGGCATTTCTTCGGCTGCCAGCACACGCAGGACCGTTACCAGGAAGCCTTCTACGGCCCCTTCCTGTCGGATTGGCGCAACTACGAGGCCTGGCAATCGGCGGGCGGCATCTGGAGCGCCGCGCGCGCGCACGGGATCTACAAGAAGATCCTGGCCGAGTTCGAGCCGCCCCCCATGGACCCCGCGATCCGCGAGGAACTGGCCGCCTTCGTCGCCCGCCGCAAGCAGGAGGGCGGCGCGCCGACGGATTTCTGAGCCACGGTTTTCCGAACTGTCGGCGATTGCCACGATATCGCCCCGGTTGCGAAAGGGTTTCTTTACGCCCGCCGCCTAGACCGATCCCCGCGGGCGGCACCCGGCCCCCGCGCAACAGGATCGAGAGCGGCGATGCATGGCATGGTGAACCGTGCCCTTCAGGGCTTTGTCACCGCCACCTACGGGGCGGATGTCTGGGCCGAGGTGTCGGACCAGGCGGGGCTGCCGCCTGCCGGGTTCGAGGCGATGCTCGACTATCCCGATGCGCTGACCATGGCCTGCTTCCAGGCCACGGCGCATGTGCTGCACAAGCACCCCAACGCGCTGCTCGAGGATATCGGCACCTGGCTGGTGACCGATGACCACCTCGAGCCGCTGCGCCGCCTGATGCGGTTTTCCGGGCCCGGCTTCCTCGATTTCCTCTATTCGCTCGAGGAACTGGGCGACCGCGGGCGGCTTGCGCTGCCCGACCTCGATCTGCCGCGCATCACGCTGCAGCGGCTCGACCCGTCGACCTTTCGCGTGCTGCTGCGCTGGACCCTGCCGGGAATGGGGCCGATCGCCATGGGCTGCCTGCGCGCCATGGCCGACGATTACGGCGCGCTGGCGCTGCTGGATCTCGACGGCATCGCCCCCGACGGCACCGAGGCGGTGCGCGTGCAACTGCTGGACACCGCCTTTTCCGCCGGGCGCAGCTTCGAGCTTGGGCAGGCGCGGGCATGACCGGGCTGCCGCCGGTGCTGGACCGGGTGATCGGCCTGTCGGGCGGGGTGCTCGACACGCTGATGCCGATGCACCTTTGGGTCGGCGCGGAGGGGCGCATCCTGCGGGCGGGGCCGACGCTGCGCAAGATGGCGGGCGGCGCGGACCCGGCCGGGCGCCCCCTGTTCGAGGTCATCGCCCTGCGCCGCCCGGTGGGCGCAGACGGCTGTGGCGCGCTGGCGCGGCTGACCGGTCAGCGGCTGGGGCTTGTGCTGACCACCGCGCCCGAGTTGCCGCTGCGCGGCACGGTCGCGGCATTGCCGGGCGGGGCGGGGCTGATCCTCGACATCTCGCTGGGCCTGTCCTTTGCCCGCGCGGTGGCCGAGTTCGGCCTGACGCTCAGTGATTTCTCGCCCTGCGACCAGACGGTCGAACTGCTGTATCTGCACGAGGCGAACGCCTCGACCATGGCCCTGTCGCGGCACCTGACCCGGCGGCTGCAGGCCGCCCGCGCCGAGGCCGAGCGGCAGGCGCTGACCGATCCGCTGACCGGGCTGGCCAACCGCCGCGCGATGGATGCGCGGATCGCCGCGGCCCTCGCCGACCCGGCGCAGGAGTTCGGCCTGCTGCATGTCGACCTCGACCTCTTCAAGGAGGTGAACGACACCCACGGCCATGCCGCGGGCGACGCGGTGCTGGCCCGTGTCGGCGAGGTGATGCGCCACCAGCTGCGCGAGACGGACGTGGCCGGCCGCGTGGGCGGGGACGAGTTTCTCGTGTTGATGCCCGATTGCACGGCCGAGGAGGAGCTTTCGGCCGTCGCCGCGCGCCTGATCGCCACGCTGGAGCAGCCGGTGCTGTTCGAGCGGCGGCTTTGCACGATCTCGGCCTCGATCGGCATCACCTCGAGCCGCGCCTACCGGCGGCGTCCGGGCCTCGACGCGCTGCTGGCCGATGCGGATGCGGCGCTTTACGCGGCCAAGCGCGCCGGGCGCGGGGGCTACAGGCTGCATGCCGCGGCCCCCGTTCCGCCCACGCCCGAGCCGGTGCCGCCGGGCGGCCATGCCCGCCGCCGTGGCGATGGCGACGCGATGCGCCGCGCGGCATCTCGAAACCGGGGCGGGGCGGGCTAGGTTTCGGCGCAGAGCCACGGAGCAGCGCGCAGGACCATCCCGTCATGACCGACCAAGCCCCCCCGCGCATCCGCGCCGTCCCCGAGGGGCGTTTCGCGCGCGCCCGCCGCATGGGCGGGCTGGCGACGGGCCTCGCCTCGGGCGTGGCGCTGGGCGGCGCGCAGGCGCTGTTGCGCGGGCAGCGCCCGCGGCTGCCCGACCTCGTTCTCAGCCCCGGCAACGTCACCCGGCTGGCCGACCGCCTGTCCGAGATGCGGGGGGCGGCGATGAAGCTGGGACAGCTTCTGTCGATGGAGGCGGGCGATCTCTTGCCGCCCGAGATGGAGGCGGTTCTGGCCCGCCTGCGGGCCGATGCCCACGTGATGCCGCCCAAGCAATTGAAGCAGGTGCTGGAAACCGCCTATGGCACGGATTTCCGGCGTCTTTTCCGCAGCTTCGATACGCGGCCGCTGGCCGCCGCCTCGATCGGGCAGGTCCATCGGGCGCTGACGCCCGAGGGGGTGCCGCTGGCGGTGAAGCTGCAATATCCCGGCGTGGCCGGGGCGATCGACAGCGACCTCGACAATGCCGCTGCGCTGATC
>JAOARA010000186.1 GCA_025211115.1 Roseicyclus sp.
AATACGTGCTGCTGGGCGAAGGCGTGCGCGGCTCGCTGACCAAGGAGGTGCTGGCGAAATACTACGTTCAGGCGGGCCGCGACCCGCAGAAATTCGGCCTCGGCATGAAGGAGATCTGGGAGATCGACCCGGAAAAGCACAAGCCCGGCACCGTGGTTCACACGATGGGCTGGCCGCTGGGCCGGAACGCGGGCGGCGGGTCGTTCATCTACCACCTCGACAACAACCAGGTCTATGTCGGCTTCGTCGTCCACCTGAACTACGAGAACCCGCACCTCTATCCCTACATGGAGTTCCAGCGCTTCAAGCATCACCCGATGGTGGCCGAGCTTCTGAAGGGCGGAAAGCGCATCGCCTATGGCGCGCGCGCGATCAGCGAGGGTGGCTGGCAGTCGATGCCCAAGGCCGTCGCGCCGGGCGTGGCGATCCTGGGCTGTGGCGTGGGGCTGGTGAACGTGCCGCGGATCAAGGGCAATCACAACGCGATGCTCTCCGGCATCGAGGCGGCCGAGGCCGCGGCGGCGGCTATTGCCGCGGGGCGCGCCAGCGACGAGCTGACCGCCTATGACGATTACCTGCACAAGGACGGGCCGATTGCCCGCGACCTGAAGCCGGTCCGGAACGTGAAACCGCTCTGGTCGAAATACGGGCTGCTGGGCGGGCTGGGCCTTGGCGGGCTCGACATGTGGACGAACAGCCTGTTGGGCTTTTCGCTCTTCGGCACGATCTCCCACGGCAAATCGGATGCCGAGGCGACGGGCAAGGCGAAGAATTTCAAGCCGATCGACTATCCCAAGCCCGATGGCGTTCTCAGCTTCGACCGGCTGACGAATGTCAGCTACTCGATGACCAACCACGAGGAAAGCCAACCCGCGCACCTGACGCTGAAGGACGCGAGCGTCCCTATCGCCGTGAACTGGCCCGAATACGCGGAACCGGCGCAGCGCTACTGCCCGGCGGGCGTCTACGAGGTGGTCGAGGAAGAGGGCAAGGACGCGCGCTTCGTGATCAACTTCCAGAACTGCGTCCATTGCAAGACCTGCGACATCAAGGATCCGTCGCAGAACATCCACTGGACCGTGCCGCAGGGGGGCGACGGGCCGAACTACCCGAACATGTGACCGTGTTATCGTGCCGCGGGGCGGGTGGGCGCATTGCCCTCGCCCCGCACCGGCCCTAGTCTCCGGCCGATGACAGGGAGAACATTCATGCCGCATCGCCTTCGGCCGGTCCTACCGCTTGTGCTTGCCCTCATCCTCGGCACCCCCGCTCCGGCGCAGGAGAACGGACCAGGCCTTGCCGGTGCATACCTTGCAGCACGGACCGCCGTGATCGACGGCAACCACCGCGCCGCGGCGCGGTATTTCGAGAACGCGCTGGCCGCCGATCCCGGCAACCCGATGCTGATCGGCAACGCGGTCTTCGCCAACGCGGCGCTGGGTCAATGGGGCCGTGCCTCGGACATCGCGGACATGCTGCCCGAGACGTCCGAGGGGCGCGAACTGGTCAACCTGGTGCGGATGGTGCGCGGGCTGTCGGCCGGGGATCTCGTCGGCGCGCGCGCCGCGATCGAGGCCGGCCTGGGCGGCGGGCCGCTGATCGACGACCTGGTGCTCGGCTGGATCCACCTGGGCGAGGGCGACATGCGCCGCGCGACCGAGACCTTCGAGGCGGTCGCGGCCGATGACGGGCTGGCGGGGATCGCGCTGCTTCACCTTGCGCTCGCCCGTGCCGCGGTCGGTGATTTCGAAGGCGCCGACGCGATCCTGTCGGGCGCGGCCTTTGGCCCGATCCCGGTCACCGAACGCTCGCTCAAGGCCCATGCCGAGATCCTCGTTCAGCTCGACCGCCGCGACGACGCGCTGGCGCTGTTGGCGCGCTTCACCACCGCGGTGCCGGACCCCGCGCTGGTCGAGCTGCAGGCGCGCATCGCGGCGCTGGACGCGGTGCCGCCCTACGGCTTCATCACCACCCCGCAGGAGGGCCTGGCCGAGGTGTTCTACACCATCGCCCGCGCGCTGGGTGGCGAGGGCGGTTCGACCACGCTGCCGCTGCTCTACACCCGCGCCGCCCACAGCATCGACCCCGGCCATACCGAGGCGTTGCTCTATGCCGCGCAGATCCTGACCGAGGCGCGGCAGTTCGACCTGGCCGCGGATGCCTTTGACGAGGTGCCGCCCGACGATCCGCAGTTCGTCGAGGCGCAGCTCGCCCGTGCCGACGCCTATCTCGAGGACGATCGCGGCGAGGAGGCCGTCGCCACCCTGCGCGCGCTTGCCGAGACGCATGGAACCCTTGCCACGGTTCAGGCGTCGCTGGGCGATGCGCTGCGCCGCACCGAGCAATGCGAAGAGGCGATTCCGGTCTACACCGCCGCCCTCGACCTGGTGGACCCCACGCAAGAGCGCTACTGGGTGCTGTTCTTCACCCGCGGCATCTGCCACGAGATGACGGGCGACTACATCGCCTCCGAAGCGGATTTCCGGCAGGCGCTGGTGTTGAACCCCGAGCAGCCGCAGGTTCTGAACAACCTCGGCTATTCGCTGGTCGAGCAGCGGCGCAACCTCGACGAGGCGTTGGGCATGATCGAGCGCGCGGTCGAGTTGCAGCCCGACTCGGGCTACATCACCGACAGTCTCGGCTGGGTGTTCTACCGCCTCGGCCGATACGAGGAGGCCGTGGCGCCGATGGAACGCGCCATCGAGCTGTTGCCGAACGATCCGATCATCAACGACCACCTCGGGGACGTCTACTGGATGGTGGGACGCGAGCGCGAGGCGCGTTTTCAATGGGAACGTGCGCTGAGCTTCGAGCCGACCGAGGAGGACGCCGAGCGCATCCGCCGCAAGCTGGAGATCGGCCTCGACGGCGTGCTCGAGGAAGAAGGCGGCGCGGGCGAAAGCAAGTGAGGCTTTTCGCGCCGGCCAAGGTCAACCTTGCGCTGCATGTCACCGGGCGGCGGGACGACGGGTATCACCTGCTCGACTCACTCGTGGTCTTCGCGGGCGTGGGCGACTGGCTGACGCTGGCACCCTCCGACGCGCTGTCGCTGACCGTCACCGGGCCACGCGCCGCGGGCGTGCCCGCCGACCGGCGCAACCTGATCTGGCGCGCCGCCGAGCTGTTCGCGCCGGGGCGCGGCGCGGCGATCACGCTGGAGAAGCACCTGCCGCACGCGGGCGGGATCGGTGGTGGCGCGGCGGATGCCGCGGCCGCGTTGCGCGGGCTGTCGGAGCTGTGGCAGGCGGCGATGCCGGATGACGCGGCGGTGCTGTCGCTGGGGGCCGATGTGCCGGTCTGCGCCGCGGGGCGGCCCATGCGCATGTCGGGCATCGGCGAGGTGCTGGAGCCCCTGCCGCCCCTGCCGCCGCTCTGGCTGGTGCTGGTCAACGCGGGCGTCGAGGTGCCCACGGGGGCGGTGTTCTCCCAACTCGAGCGGCGCGAGAACCCGCCGCTTCCCGAGCTGCCCGCCCAAGGCTGGGCCGATGCGGCAGGCTTCGCGGGCTGGCTGTGCAGCGCGCGCAACGACCTTGAGCCGCCGGCCCGTGCGACCGTGCCGGTGATTGGAGAGGTGCTCGACCGCCTGAACGCGCGGCCCGGCTGCCTGCTGGCGCGGATGTCGGGGTCGGGCGGGACGTGTTTCGGCCTCTTCGCCGAAGAGGGTTCGGCCAAGGCCGCCGCTGAGGGGC
>JAOARA010000187.1 GCA_025211115.1 Roseicyclus sp.
AGCCCGCGCATCTCGAACAGCGTGTCGATCCTGACGCCGGGCTATGCCACGCGATCCCTTGCCGCGCAGGGCTTCATTCACGAGGTCGTCGGCGCGGTTGCCCGAATGCAGCCCGACATCGAGCGCGAGCTGGCGCCGCGTTGAGGCGCTGTCGGCGGCGGCGATGCCCCCTGCCCTCGGCGTCGCAATATCCCGCTTGGCCTTGCAGGCCGAATGCCACGCGGCATGGCCCACGCCCCCGACCGGTCAACCCGACCCGAGCGCGACGATGCCGGCAGCCGGCGCGCGGCCGCCTTGTTCATACCGAATGCACCGGCGTGGGCGCGACCGCCCCGCCGATGCCCAAAACCAAAGCCCACGCGCCCGCCATCCCTGCCCCCACATGGGGGGCAGAGATCCGGGGCACCCGCCTATTGCGCGGCCGCGGACTTTGTCCGCCAGCTGTCGGCGTAGTTCTCGCGCGCTTCCTTAGAATAGGGCGTCGGCGCGACGCGCACCCGGATCTCCGTCTGGCGATGCGGCTCGGTCGAGGTCTTGCCGGTGACCTCGGGCTCGCCCCATTTCAGGGTCAGGATGTCGCCCACCTGCACCGACTGATCCACGACGCCGAGGCTCAGCACGCAGCGCTCGTTCCAGCTGTAGCCGTTGAACATCGACATCCCGACCATCTTGCCGCTGTCGTCGCAGACCATGTCGGCGCTGGACGAAGCATAGTTCGGCTGCGGGAAGTCGATCCACTTGTAGGGCGTGCCCTCTTCGAAGGCGGAGGCGATCACCTTCAGCACATCGTCCTTGTTGAATTCGAACGTGGCCTTCTTGCGGTTCTTCGGGCTGCCCTTCATCTCCTGCAGCGCGGCCTTGCCGACGAAGTCATCCTTCTTCCAGCCGATGTAGAAATCGTAACCCAGTTCGAACGGGTTGACGTAATAATCCTCGATGTTGTCCGACACGAAGGAGCCGCCGATCGAGCCCGCGGCCTCGTAGCCGTCCGCCGCCAGCCAGTCGCGGTAGGCCGCCAGCATGCCGTCGCCGGTGTAGATCCCCGGCAGGGGCGACGGGATCCAGCCCGACTCCAGCGTGTTGGTCGAATAGGCGCGGCTGCCGCACTGGACCAGGTCGACGCCCGCCTCCCGCGCTGCCTGCAGGATGGTCGAGTGGATGTAGTCCTTGTCCTTGTAAGGCCCCCAGACCTCCAGCCCCGGCGCGCCGGACATGCCGTGGCGCAGGGCCTGCACCTTCTTCGACCCGATGTTGATCCAGTCGACATGAAAGAACTTGATGTCCGGCACGGGGCCGCCGTTCATCTTCTCGAAGATCGCGGGGGCCAGCGGGCCCTGGATCTGGAACCGGTAATGCTCGCGCAGCACGCGCTCGCCCTCGGGGCGCGAATTCGACCGCGGATCGTAGCGCAGGCGCACGTTCCACTGGCCGTAGGCGGCGCAGAACATCAGCCAGTTGGACGTCGGCGCGCGCCCGACGAGCACATACTTGTCCTCGCGCTCCCGGAAAATGATGTGATCGCCGATCACGTGGCCCGCCGGTGTGACCGGCACGTAATGCTTGGCGCGGTTCAGGCTGAAATTGTCGAAGGAATTGATCCCGTGCCAGGCCAGGAACTCGGTCGCTTGCGGGCCTTCGACGATCAGCTCGTCCATGTGGTGCGTCTGGTCGAACAGCACGGCACCGTTGCGCCATGCGTCCTGCTCGAGCCGCCAGTTGCGGAACTCGGGCGCGACGACCGGGTAGACATACATCCCGATCTTCGAGTTGCGCAACATGTCGACCGGGTTGCCGGCGGCCGCGATCGCCGCGGTAAGGTTTTGGGTCATCGGTGCTCCTCCCACGCAGATGATGTATACATATGTTGCGCATCGTTACAGAGGTTAACAAGCCGAAACTTCGCACACCCCGGCGTTTTCCGGTAATCCCGCATACATCAAGAGGTTACGCGCGCACGAACGCCAGCGCCGCGCTTCCTTCGCGGCGGGCGGCGGCATCAGACAGCAGGAATTGCACATTCCGGCGGGCCGTCCGCGCATGTTCGCGCGCCAGGGATTCGGCGCGCGCGCCCTCGCGGTTGCGGATCGCGTCGATGATGGCCCTGTGCTGCTCATGGGCGACCCTGAGGCTGCCCAGAAGCTGCCCGGCATGCGTCTCGTCATCAAGGAAGGCCGACGGCGACGCAAAGGGAAGCGCCGTCACCCGCGCCAATTCGCGGGCCAGGGCCGCGCTGCCGGACAGCCGGACAAGAAGATCATGGAACCTGCTGTTCCAATGTGAATATTTCTCCATCTCCACGCGCTCGACGGAGAGCAGCCGGTCGATGTTGCGAATGATCTCATCGGCCTCCGCCAGCTGCGCTGCCGTCACGCCGCGTTCCGCCGCGAAGCGCGCCGCGGTCCCCTCCAGCACGCCGCGCAGCTCGATCGTGTCCTCGACATCCGAGATGTCGAAGCTGCGCACCACGAAACCCCCGCCCTTTGCGCGATCAAGCAGCCCCTCTTCGGCCAACTGCGCCAGCGCGGCGCGCACGGGTGTGCGCGAGATGGCCAGATCCTCGGCAACGGCGACCTCGAACAGCCGCGTGCCCCCGGACAACGCGCCACTCAAGATGCGCTGCCGCAGGGAAATCAAGGCACGCTCTGCGCGGGTTTTCACGGCCTCGGCCATAGCTATCGCCCTCCATGTATACATAAAGCCTATCGGTGGGCTTTCATTCCATGTATACATGACAACGGAATCGAAGAAAGCGGAGGTTTGCGATGCCGGATGACAGGAACGGCCCCGTGACATCGGATATCGCGCATCTCGGCCATGTGGAGATGCTCACCGACCGCTTCGAGGAGAGCCTCGATTTCTTCACCCGCGTCTACGGCCTGAAACTCTCGCTTCTGGACGGGGACAGTGCCTACCTGAGGGCCTGGGACGATTACGAGTTCCACACGCTGAAGCTGACGCGGTCCGACCGGACGGGCGTGGCCCACATCGCCTATCGCGCGCAGAGCCCGCAGGCGCTCGAACGGCGCGCGGCCGCCATCGCCGCTGCAGGATACAAGGTCCATGGGTGGGTCGATGACGACCCCGGCCACGGTCCCGCCTTCCGCTTCGAAGATCCCTTCGGCCATCTCTTCGAGATCTACTACGACACGCGCCGCGCAGAGCCAGACGCCGCCGACCGCCCCGCGCTCAAGAACATGGCGTCGAGATTCCACGCCCAGGGTGCCTGCCCGCGGCGGCTCGACCACCTCAACCTCCTGGCCGAGGACGTCGAAGCCTTCCGCCGCTTCATGGAGACCTGTCTCGGGGCCCGCGTGACCGAGATGATCCGGCTTGACAACGGCCGGCTCGGCGGCTGCTGGTTCACGATCAACAACAAGACCTATGACCTCGCCTGCACCGAGGACCATGGCGGCGGCCCTGGGCGTCTGCACCACGTCACCTATGCGACCGACCAGCGCGAGGACATCCTGCGCGCGGCCGACATCTTTCTCGAAAACGGGGTCCATATCGAAACCGGACCGCACAAGCACGCGATCCAGGGGACGTTCTTCCTGTATGTCTGGGAACCCGCCGGCAATCGGGTCGAGCTGGCAAATGCCGGTGCGCGCCTGATCCTAGCGCCCGATCACCAACCGGTCGTCTGGACGGAAGCCGAACGCAGGAAGGGACAGGCCTGGGGCCTGAAGACCATCGACACCTTCCACATCCATGGGACGCCCCCCAGGTAACCGCGCCGGATCAAGGGACGCCGATGCCGATCCTGAATGTCTCGCGCAGGGTCCATGACGCCCTCTTCAGCCCGGAGCTGCACCGCCTCATGCAGGGCTTCTCCAAATAGGTGGGCCAGGCCGCCCTAGCTCCGCAGCAGTCCGAACTTCTTGATGCGGTAATCCAGCTTGGCGCGGCTCAGCCCCAGCTTGCGGGCCGCGCGGGACACGTTCCAATCGGTCTCCACCAGGGCCGCGCGCAGCAGCTCGATCTCGAGGATCTCGATGCTGTTCTGACCATCGACCAACTCGGCCGTCGCCGCCTTCAGATGCGGTTTGGCCGCGCGTGCCACCTCGGGCAGTTTCTCGAGCGATGAGAACATGTGGTTGATCTCGATGAAA
>JAOARA010000188.1 GCA_025211115.1 Roseicyclus sp.
CTTCCTTTCGCTGATCTGAAGGTTTCGACATGCAGACGACATTCACGCCCGAGCAACTGACCGATCCCGCGATCCAGCGGTCGAACGAGATCCTGCGGGCCTGCGTCCATTGCGGCTTCTGCACGGCGACCTGTCCGACCTACCAGGTGCTGGGCGACGAACTCGATAGCCCGCGGGGGCGGATATATCTTATAAAAGATATGCTGGAGAAGGGGCGGCCCGCCGACGCCAAGACGGTGAAGCACATCGACCGTTGCCTCAGCTGCCTCGCCTGCATGACCACCTGCCCCTCGGGCGTGCATTACATGCACCTGGTCGACCATGCCCGCGAATACATCGAGCAGACCTACAAGCGCCCGCTCTTCGAGCGCATGCTGCGCTGGACGCTGGCGCGCATCCTGCCCTATCCGACGCGGTTCCGCATCGCGTTGCTGGGGGCGAAGATCGGGCGGCCCTTCGCCTTCCTGATGCCCGATGCGCGGCTGAAGGCGATGCTCGAGATGGCACCGAAAACCATTCCGCCGGTCAGTCGCAACGACGACCCGCAAGTCTTTCCGGCGCAGGGGAAGCGCAAAATGCGCGTGGCGCTGATGACCGGCTGCGCGCAGCGGGCGCTCAACACCGACATCAACGACGCCACGATCCGGCTTCTGACGCGGCTGGGCTGTGACGTGGTGATCGCCGAGGGGCAGGGCTGTTGCGGGGCGCTGACCCATCACATGGGCAAGACCGGCGAAAGCCACGCCACCGCGGCGAAGAACATCCGCGCCTGGCACCGTGAGATGACGGGCGAGGGGCTGGACGCCATCGTCATCAACACCAGCGGTTGCGGCACGACCGTGAAGGATTATGGGCACATGTTCCGCAACGAAGCACTTGCTTCGGAAGCGGCGGCGGGCAGCGGGATCGCCATGGATGTCTCCGAGGTGCTGATGAAGCTGGACCTGCCCGAGGGCGGGCCGCGCGGCCTCAAGGTCGCCTATCATGCGGCCTGCTCGCTGCAGCATGGCCAGCAGATCAAGACCTATCCCAAGGACTTGCTGAAGCGCGCGGGCTACACGGTGGTGGAACCGGCCGACAGCCACCTGTGCTGCGGTTCGGCGGGGACCTACAACCTGATGCAGCCCGAGATCTCGAAGGAGCTGAAGGCCCGCAAGGTCGAGACGCTGGAGGCCACGCGCCCCGACATCATCGCGGCGGGCAACATCGGCTGCATGATGCAGATCGGCTCGGGCACCGAGGTGCCGATCGTGCATACCGTCGAACTGCTCGACTGGGCGACGGGCGGGCCGCGGCCTGCGGGCCTCGACGCGCCGGGCAAGCGCGAGGTGCCGGTGCCGATCCTGCGCTGACGCGCTGACCCGGCCCGGCCCAAGTTTCGACACAAGGCAATGCTATCCGCGTGGGCGCACGTCCACCGCGGAGGGGTCCATGCGCCTGTTTCGCCTGATCCTGTGTCTTGTCCTGATGCCCTGTGCCGCCACGGCGCAGGGTCGCCTGCCGCAGATGACGGCGGAGGCACCGCTGCGCGCGCTGACCACGCCGGCCGAGGCCGGAGGCTGGGCGGCCGTGGGGCGGCTCGACGCGCCAGGCTCCTTCTGTTCGGCGACGCTGGTCGCGCCTGATCTCGTGATGACGGCGGCCCATTGCCTGTTCGACGCCGAGCATCGCAGGATCGACGACCGCGCGCTGCGCTTCGCTGCGGGCCTGCGCAATGGCCATGCCGAGGCGGTGCGCGGCGTCGCGCGGTCCTTTCTGCCTCCCGACTGGCACATGACGGGCGGTCGGCCCGACACCGCCACGGTCGCCCGCGACATCGCGCTTCTGGAACTGGACGCGCCGATCCTGCTGGCCGCGGTCCGGCCGATCCCGGCTGGGTCGCGCGGTCACGAAGGTGACCTCGTGACGATCATCTCCTATGGGCGCGACCGGGCGTTTCACGCCTCGATCGAGGAAAACTGCCGCATCCTCGACCGCGAGGGGGACGTGACCGCCCTGTCCTGTTCGGTGGTCGAGGGGTCTTCGGGCTCTCCGGTGCTGCGACGCACGCCGTCCGGGCTTGAAATTGCGGCGGTTGTCTCGGCCCTGGGCGAAAGGGGTGGTCAGACCGTGTCCTTTGCCGTCGATGCCGCGGCGCTCCTGCCGACGCTCCTCGCCGCACGGGACGCGGCCCGGCCCGGCGGCGGTGCGGCCAACGTCACGGTCCGGCGCGCAACGGACACGAGCGGCGGGCGGGACCGCATCGGCGCGCGCTTCCTGCGCCCCTGAGGTCTTGAAAGCGGCCGCAGGTCCACCCAAATCGGTCGTGCGCAGCGGTGCCGCCAAGCCGGGCCGCAGTGCGTTCAACGGGGCCGCGCCCGTGACCAAGGGGCGGTCCGTAACCCAGTTGTCGCTCAATGGAGGATGACACATGCGTAGCTATGACCTTTCCCCGCTATACCGCGCCACCGTCGGCTTTGACCGGATGGCCGATCTTCTGGATCGCGTGATGACGCAGGACGTCGGCAGCGCCACCTACCCGCCCTACAACATCGAGAAAACCGACGAGAACGCCTATCGCATCTCGATCGCCGTCGCCGGCTTCAC
>JAOARA010000189.1 GCA_025211115.1 Roseicyclus sp.
ATTCTTGATGATAACTTCGGCGCATTCGTGACAACACATTCGTGTGGTTCGCGCGTTTTTGCGTCCCTATGGTTCGGGACGGCAATTGATAGTGTCCCACGGCGTGGTGTAGGAGCGCCGAGCCTCGGAGAGGTTCGAGCTTGATCAGGTTGCCACGGCGGGCAGCCTGACGTTGGGATTGTCGGTCACGCGGGCGAGGGTTTCAAGCGACATGTAGCGCCGGGCCACGGTCCACTCGTCGTTGGTCTCCAGCATGAGTGCGCCGACAAGGCGAACGATGGCGTCATCGTTAGGGAAGATACCGATGACGTCGGCGCGGCGCTTGATCTCGCGGTTCACGCGTTCGAGCGGGTTGGTCGAAGCGATCTGGACCCAGTGCTCACGCGGGAAATCCATGTAGGCGAGGACGTCGTCGCGGGAGGCGTCCATGAAGGTGCCGAGCCTGTCCTGTTTCTCGCGCAGGGCATTGGCGACAGTATCCCACTGGGTCTGCGCCTCGGCCTTGCTTTCCTGGGCGAAGATTGTCTTCAGCATGGCCGCGACCGCGGTGCGCTGCTTGGTCGGGGCGTGCGCCAGGGCGTTGCGCATCCAGTGAACCCGGCAGCGCTGCTGGGTAGCATTGAACACGCGGCGTGCGGCCGCCCGCAGGCCCTTGTGGTCATCAGCGATCACCAGCTTCACGCCGCGCAGGCCGCGGTCGGCGAGGCTGCGCAGGAAGTCGGTCCAGAACGTCTCGGCCTCCGAGGGACCCGTGGCGACGCCCAGAACCTCGCGCTTGCCGTCCTCGTTGACCGCCACGGCGATTATCACGGCACGGCTGATGATGCGGCCGCCCTCGCGCACCTTCACGTAGGTCGCGTCAAGCCAGAGATAGGGCCAAGCGCCTTCCAGCGGCCGGGACAGGAACGCGTTCACACGCTCATCGATCTCGGCGCAGAGCCGGCTGACCTGGCTCTTGGACATGCCACCCGCGCCCATAGCCTTAACCAGATCATCGACCGAGCGCGTCGAGACGCCGTGGACGTAGGCCTCTTGGATTACGGCCACGAGCGCCTTCTCGGCGGTCCTTCGTGGCTCCAGGAAGCTCGGAAAGTAGCTGCCTTTGCGAAGCTTCGGGATCTCCAGCGAGATCCGGCCGACGCGGGTATCCCAGTCGCGGTCGCGGTATCCGTTGCGCTGCACCTCCCGCATCGGCGAGCGTGCGCCCTTGGCCGCGCCTGTCCGGGCCTCTACCTCGGCCTCCATGATGCGCTCGGCCGCGAAGGCCAGCATCTCGCGCACGAGGTCGCCATCGGCCTGCTTCTCAACCAGCTCGATCAGCGCCATTCTCTCTTCGGTCATCGTCGTCTCCGTTCTCGGTTCCAGGTGTCGCAACCCAAACCTTTTCCGAAGATCGGCGATGACCGCCAGCGTCACCCACGGCCGCGCGCTGCGCTACGCCGGAGGCTCCGCGCGCGGCCTCCTACACCACCACCAGGGACACTGCCCGGCAATTCGGGGCGGGGTTCCCGCTCGCCGGTATAGAATGCGTAACGAGGATGTAGGAGGTAAGCCTACGGGGAGGGCCGTCTTTTTGGTTTGAGGCCTGGCGCGTAGATCCGGCGCTATGTCCGACCATAGATACAGACCCGAAGTAGAGATCCTTTCTGTCACCGATACTGGGCGCCGTCGGCGTTGGACGGATGAGGAAAAGCTACGCATCGTTGAAGAGAGCCTTGGCGGTCGCGGCCGCGTCGCCGAGACGGCCCGTCGTCATGATATCGGTCGCACCCTTCTGGTGCGCTGGCGACGCCAGTACCGTGAAGGCAGGCTCGGTGTCACGAACGAAGGCCGCCCGCGGTTCACGCCGCTTGCCATTGCCGCGTCCGACGCGCTCGCGGGCCAGGGTGCAGCGCAGGCACCGGCCCCGACGCCAGCGATCGCCCATGTTGAGATGGCGGAAATAACCCTGGTAAATGGTCGCCGTGTCTCCGTTTCCGCCATGATCGACCCGGTGGTTCTGGTGCGCCTGTTGCAAGCATTGGATCCGACATGATCGCGTTCCCGGCGGGGGTGCGCGTGTGGATTGCGGGCGGCGTGACGGATATGCGTTGCGGGATGAACAGTCTGGCGTTGAAGGTTCAGCAGGGCCTCGGGCGTGATCCGCACGCGGGGGAAATCTTTTGCTTCCGCGGGCGTCGTGGTGATCTCGTAAAACTGCTTTGGCATGATGGGGTGGGCATGTCGCTCTACGCCAAGCGGCTCGAGGCGGGGAAGTTCATCTGGCCCGCGGGCAGCTCTGGCGAGGCTGTTCAGGTCTCGGCGGCGCAGCTCGGCTATCTTCTCGAGGGGATCGACTGGCGCAACCCACGCTGGACGCAACGCCCTGCGAAGGTTGGATAAGTTGGCTGGAAAGCCCTTGTTTTACTGGTTCTTGTCGGGTGGCGGTGGTAGGTCTTTGCTATGTCAGAAGCCCGCTCCGAACTTGAAGAATTGCGCGCCGCACTCGCGGCGTCGGAGCAGCGCGCGGCGGCGGCAGAGGGGCGAGCAGCCACGGCCGAAGCCGATCTTGCGCGAGCGCGCGCGGTGGTCTCGACTTCCGAGGCGATGATCGCTGGCCTCAAGCTTGAGATCGCGCTGCTCAAGCGCGACAAGTATGGCCGTAGCGCGGAGCGCAGCGCCAAGTTGCTCGACCAGCTGGAACTCCAGCTCGGGGAGCTGATTGCAGACGCCGCCGAGGACCGGGTGCAGGCCGAGCGAAAGACGACCAAGGTCGGCGCCTTCGAGCGGAGCAAGCCGGTCAAGAAAGCCTTCCCCGAGCATCTGCCGCGCGAGCGCGTGGTGGTCGAGGCGCCCAGCACCTGTTCATGCTGCGGCTCGGATCGCATCGTGAAGATGGGCGAGGACATCACTGAGACGCTCGAAGTGGTGCCGCGCCAGTGGAAAGTCATTCAGACGGTCCGGGAGAAGTTCACCTGCCGGGCGTGCGAGAAGATCACCCAGCCCCCGGCGCCCTTCCATCCGATCCCGCGGGGATGGGCGGGACCCAGCCTGCTGGCGATGATCGTGTTCGAGAAATACGGACAGCATCAGCCCCTCAACCGTCAGGCCGAACGCTACGCCCGTGAAGGCGTGGACCTCAGCCTCTCCACGCTCGCCGACCAGGTCGGCGCGGTGGCCGAATTGCTGAAGCCGCTGAACGCCCTGATCGAGGCGCATGTCTTCACCGCGGCCCGGCTGCATGGGGACGACACGACCGTGCCGCTGTTGGCCCGCGGCGGTACGAAAACCGCCCGGCTCTGGCCCTATGT
This sequence comes from Roseicyclus sp., assembly GCA_025211115.1. Taxonomy (GTDB): domain Bacteria; phylum Pseudomonadota; class Alphaproteobacteria; order Rhodobacterales; family Rhodobacteraceae; genus Roseicyclus. The sequence goes on from JAOARA010000189.1 coordinate 3,291, forward strand.
GCGCGATGATCGCCCCTTCAACGGGACCGCACCGCCCGCGGTCGTGTTCCGCTTCTCCTCCGATCGCGCCGGGGAACATCCGACGAAACATCTGGCAGGCTGGCAGGGCATCCTGCAGGCTGACGCCTATGCCGGGTACAACCAGCTCTACGATGCCGCCCGACAGCCCGGGCCGGTGGCATCGGCGCTGTGTTGGGCACACGCGCGGCGCAAGTTCTTCGAACTCGCCGACGTGCAGACCAACATCCGCAAGGGCAAGTCGCCCAAGGAGATCTCGCCCATCGCCGTCGAGGCGGTGAAGCGCATCGACGCGCTGTTCGAGATCGAGCGCATGGTCAACGGGCAGACCCCGGAGGCGCGGCTGGCGATGCGGCAGCGTCAGTCGGCCCCGCTGGTCGCGGACCTCGAGCAGTGGCTTCGCGGCGAGCGCGTGCTCCTGTCGAAGCACGCCAAAGTGGCGAAAGCCATCGACTACCTGCTGTCGGCCAACCATTGGCCGGGCTTCACGCGGTTCCTCAAGGATGGGCGGGTCTGCCTCTCGAACAACGCCGCCGAGCGCTCCTTGCGCGGTGTGGCCCTCGGCCGGAAATCCTGGCTCTTCGCGGGATCAGAGCGTGGCGGCCAGCGCGCGGCGGCGATGTACACCTTGATCGGAACGGCCAAGCTCAACGACATCGACCCCCAGGCGTGGCTCGCCGACGTCATCGCCAGCATCTCCGACACGCCCGTCTCACGCCTGCACGAACTGCTCCCGTGGAACTGGAAACCGACAGGCAAAACGGAAAGCGCCGTCAAGGCCGCATAGCCGCGGCACTCGCCGTATGCTTTCTGTAGGAGGGGGATCGGATCTGCCAGATCTGATTTCCGCTGCCATAGGCGTATAGGCCGAGTGCGCGGAACGCATCGCGCGCCAATCCGAAGTCGTGGTCTACGGGCCCAAC
>JAOARA010000190.1 GCA_025211115.1 Roseicyclus sp.
GAGGTGCGGGAGGTCTTGGTGCGATGGGTTGTGGTCCGGGTGGGATGGTCGGGGTCCAGCCCGCGCCTCGCCGGATCGGGGCTGTCGGAGAGGGTGGCTTGCTGGAGTTGGCCGCGTCGGGGGGCGAGGGGCGGCTACACTTGGCGAGAGGGTTGGGGTTCGGCGGGCGGTTCTGGAGGTTTCCGGCTGTCACGGGGGGCGACGGGCCGGGGGCTGGTGGTCGTGACCTTGGCGAGCGGATCAGTCAGGGGCGCGCGCCGGTGACGGGGTAGCCGAAGGTTAGGGAGGCTTCGGTGCAATGGGGTGTGGTCCGGGCGGGGTGGTCGGGGTCCAGCCTTGCCGGATCGGGAGTGTCGAAACGGGGGTCTTGGGGGAGTTGGCCGCGCAGGTGTTCGGTATCTTCGCCGCGTCGGGGGGCGGTTACGGTTGGCGAGAGGGTTGGGGTTCGGCGGGCGCCGCTGGCGGTTTCCGGTTGTCACAGGTGGGTGACGGGCCGGGGGCTGGTGTTCGTGACCTGAGCCTCGCGGGATCGGTCAGGAGGCGCGCCGGGGACCGCATGGCCTGAGGTGCGGGAGGTCTCGGTGTCATGGGATGTGATCCGGCCGCGGTGGTCGGAGTCAAGCCCGAGCCGCGGCGGATCGGTCAGGGCCCGGTGTCGGTGACGGCATAGCCGAAGGTTCGGAAATCCTCGGCGTAATGGGTGTTGATCCGGGCGAGATGGTCGGCGTCCAGCCCGAGCACCGACGGATCGGGGCTGTCGGAGCGGTTGGCGTGGGGGAAGCGGTCGGGCAGGGCGCTGATGTCGGCGCCGCGGCGGGCCAGTTCCTGCCGGATGGTCGCGGTCGCGGTCTCGACCTCTTCGATCCTGAACCAGTGCAGGCCCTCGGCGAGGTGGCCGTCGCGCTTCAGCCAGTCGCATTGCGGGCGGAACATGCCGTCGGGCCCCGGCAGGCGCGTGAAGAGGCCGGAGGCCACGAAGTCGGGGAAATCGGTGAAGGAGGCCATCATCCGGCGCAGCTCGGGGTTGTAGCCCTCCCATCGCCGCAGGAAGGCGAAGATCGAGGCGAGCCGGGCATAGGGGTTGCGCACGAAGCTGAAGGTGAACATCTCGCCCGCCCCTGCCGCCGGGCGGGCCATGGCGATGGCGGCCTGCGCCTCGGCCAGCGTGGAGTGCTTGCGCAGGCCGTGACGCCGCGCGTAGGCGCGCTGGATCTCTTCGCCGAACTCGGTTCCCCCGATCTCGAGGTCGAAGGGGCCGTTCAGGGGCGCGAGGTAGCGGGTCACGCTGGTTCCGGCGGATTTCGGGATGTGGATGAAGGCGAAGCCGACCGAGCGGTTGATGATCATGCCTCAGACCGCCCCGAAGAGGTCGATCGCCTCGAAGGCGGCCTTCATCTTGTCGCGGCCCGCCGCGAAGGAGAAGCGCGCGGCGACGTAGTCGCGCCCGGCCCTCGAGATGGACCGCCACATCGCGTCATCCTCGGACAGGGCGAGGATGGCATCGGCCCAGGCGCGCGGCGTCTCGGCGATCAGGCAGTCATGGCCGGAGCGCAGGCCGATCCCCTCGGCGGCGATGGGGGTGAGCACGGTGGGGATGCCGTGCGCCATGGCGCTGAGAACCTTGCCCTTGATGCCTGCGCCCGACAGCAGCGGCGCCACGAAGATGCGGTGCCGGTCATAGGCATCCGACAGCTCTTCGACGAAGCCCGCGGGGTCGATCCGGTCCGAGGCCAGCGCGGCGATGTCGGGCCCCATGCCGGAGCCGTAGATCGTGAGCCGGGTGCGCGGTCCGGTGAGCTGGGGCATCACCTCGGCGCAGAACCATTTGACGCCCTCGGTGTTGGGGTGGTGGTTGAAGCTGCCGAGGAAGGACAGGCCGCGCCGCCCCTTCAGCGGCGGCACCGTCTCGGGGACATGCACGACCCAGGGGCAGGTCATGACGCGGGCGCGCCCCTCGGTGTGGGACGTGATGACGGCGTGTTCCACCTCGTTGTAACTGAGCACGAGATCGGCGGCGGTCATCATCTCGAGTTCCTGCTCGCGCACCGCGCGCACCGCCGCCAGCCGGTCGGGATCGCCCGCGGCGAGGGCTGCGCGCAGCTCGCGCAGGAAATGCAGGTCGGCGTTGTTGAGGATGATCCGCGCGCGCGGGTTCAGCTTGCGGATCAGGTGGATTGTTTCCTGCGCGACGTAATAGCGGGTGATGTAGACCGCATCGAATTCGGCGGCGCGTTTCTCGAGGAATTCCTGAACCGAGAGATGGAAGGGGGCATAGACCATCTCGACGCCGCTGTTCTGCATCTCGTCGGTGTAGCTGCCCAGATGCGCCAGGTTCTGCGGCAGGAAGGTCACCTTGTAGCCGAGCGATTGCACCAGCTCGATCTCGCGCCGCGCGGCATGGGAGCCGGCGTCGCGGTCCTCGCGCGGGGTGGTGTAGTCGATGAAGAGCACGCGCCCGACGATGCCGCGATCCTTTTCGAGGTCGGGCTGATGCCCTTCGCGCCCGAAGCCCGCATAGGCGTTGGTCCAGCGCCGCTTGAAGCGGGGGCGGTTGATTTCCTGGTATCGCTTGAAGCCGGTGGCGGGATCGGTGCCGCTGGTCACCCCCTCGAAGTGATAGACGACCGAGGCGGGGACGAACCATGTCTTCAGCCCGGCCTCGCGCAGCTTGAAGGCAAGGTCGGTGTCCTCGAAATACATCGGCTCGAGATAGGAGGACAGGCCGCCGACCTTGTCCCATGCCTTGCGCGTGGTCATCAGCGCGGCCCCGGACAGGTAATCGGCCTGCCGGGCGTAGCAATAGCGCGGATCCCAGGGGTTGCCGCCGTTGCCGTAGTTCCACGGGTTGCCCGAGTTCCAGACGATGCCGCCCGCGTCCTGCAGCCTGCCGTCGGGATAGATCAGCTTTGCGCCCGCAAGGCCGACATCCTCGAACCGGTCGAACGCGTCGACCAGCGCGTCGAGCCAGCCGAGCGTCACCTCGGTGTCGTTGTTGAGCAGCGCGACATGGGTGCCGCGCGCGGCGGCGACGCCCGCGTTGCAGGCGCGGATGAAGCGCTGCGGCTCGGTGTTGCGGATCACGGTGATGCCCGACACGAAGGTCTCGATCTCGGCGGTCTCGTCGCTCGAGGCGTCATCGACGACGATCACCTCGAAGCTGGTCCGGTTGTGCGCCACCAGAAGCGCGCAGAGCGCGAAATAGGTGACGCGCACCTGGTTGTGGGCCGGGACGATCACCGAGACGACCGGCTCGGCGACCTCGGGAAAGGCGATGGGGCGCAGCGTGAGCGTGTCGTGGGTGCGGTCGAGCGTGTCGAGCGCCGTCACCAGCGCGGCGGGGTCCAGCCCCTCGACCGGCTGGGCCAGATGCGCGCGCAGGGCCCGGTAGCGGTGGTTGGCCCGGACGGTCAGGTCGGTCGGAAAGGGCGCGCGCGTCTCGCGCGACAGGACGTCATGCGGGGTCAGGATGCGCGGGGCCAGCACCGGCAGCGACAGGAACACCTGGCTGCCCGAGGGGTCGCGGATCGAGACCTCGACGATCTCGCCCTTCAGGCAGCTGTCGGGCAGGCGGAGGGTGGTTTCCTCGGGGCCGAGCTGCGCCGCGCCGCCGCGCGCGCCGTCGATCCAGAGCGACATGGCCTGCGCCCGCGCGGCGCGCAGGACCAGCGAATGCCCGTACTCGTCGCACAGGGTGACGGCGTTGTCCTCGGGGGCGAAGACCTCGAGCGTCTCGTCGCCGAGATGCAGGGTGACGGGCGCGTCGGCGGGGGTGCGGAAGGCGGGCACCCGCGCCCGGAACCACGCCCGGCCCGTGCCGGGGCCGATGGTCCGCTCGCGCGGCCGGATCGTCGCCGCGCGCTCGGCCTGCTCGCGGATCTGGGCTTCGGCGATGAAGACATAGGGGTAATTCTCTTCCTCGTCGGGGCGGTATTGCAGGTAATTGACCTGCATCTTCACGCTGCAGCCGGTGCGCCGGAACGGCAGCGGCACGAGGACGTGCTGATACCCCTCGATCGACCGGCCGCCGCGAAAGCGGGGGTCCAGCGGCAGGGTCACCGTGGTCGGGTGCCGCCCGTCGGCGTGGTCGAAGGTGACGAGAAGCTCGGCCTTGCAGCGGTGCGAGGCGATCCAGGCCTCGAACACCAGCGCCGCATCTGCGGCCTGCACGGTCAGGGTCTGGGCGATCTCGATCACATGCGGGCGGTCGAAGCCGTCGACGCGGATCTGCACCGTCCGGCCATCCTCGAGCGCCCAGTCGGTCAGCCCGTTGACCTGTGCCTCGCCGCCGAAGCTGGCCTTGCGCCCGTCGGCCAGCCGCTCGGTCAGCGGCACGCTGCCGGGCAGGAAGGAGAAGGATTTGCGAAGGGGCACATGCGGCGGGGAAAAGCCGGGGGCGTCGACCGGTTCGAGCGCCACCGGCCCCTCGGCGCAGCGCAGGCGCAAGCCGGTCTCGAGCGCATCCTCGGCGGCGTGAACCAGAAGCTCGCCATCGGCGAGGATCACGGTTTCGACGATTTCCGGGATGGTCATCGATACGCACGCGGTTGACTGGCTACGCTTTCGTTGGACCGAACTCGGGCCGAATAGTCAAGTTTTGCCTTGGGTTTGGCCGGTGCCGGGGGCGGCCGTGGCCCCAGGCCTTGCGCCGCAGCGCTACTTGCGGGCGCTTGCCGGGGCGTGGCTGCGCAGCAGCAGCATGGCGAGGCCGCGCGCCTGCTGGGCGTAGCCGGGGTTGCCGCTGGCCTGCGCGGCGACGATGGCGCCGTCGATCAGGACGGTGAACTGCGCGACGGTATCGGCCGGGTCGGGGGTGCCGACCATCTCGGCCTGCGCGGCGATCCAGCCGTTGAGGTGGGATTTGTGCGCCGCGAGGATCTTGCGCAGCCGGGCGTTGTTCACGTCGAACTCGCCCAGCGCGTTGATGAAGGGGCAGCCGAAGAAATGCGGGTCGGCGAACCATGTCCCGAGGATGTCGAAGACGGCGAGAAGCCGGTCCTCGGCGGTGCCCTCGACCTTGGCCATTTCCGAGAAGAACCAGCTGCGCCAGGCCGCGCCCTCGCGTTCGAGGACGGCTTCGATCAGCTGCTCCTTGTTGCCGAAATGCTTGTAGAGCGAGGTCTTGGCCGTGCCCGCGCGGCGCGCGATGGCATCGACGCCCGTCGCCTGGAAGCCGTGATGACAAAAGAGCCACGAGGCGGCGGCGAGCACCCGGTCGGGCGTGGTGGCGCGGTAGCGCGCCGAACAGACCGTTCCCGCGCCTGCGCAGAGGTCATCGGGCGGCATCGGCGCCTCGGCCGTGGCCGGGGTTGCGGCGTCGGGTGCCGCGTCCGTGGGTGTCGGCCTGATGTTCATCATCCTGGGCTCGCCTGCATCGGGATACTGGATACCGTCCGGTTTCCTTATCTCAGGTTGCGGCGCGTTGCGCCAGAAGAAAGACCACGGCTTTTCGCAGAAAAAGGATACTGATCGGTATCTGATTCTTGCCCGTGAGCCGTCCGGGATTCGGCGTCTCGCAGGCGACCTCCGCCCATAATTGAGGCAAATGCCACCGATTTTGGCCTGTTTTGCGGCCTTTTCGGGGATGTGCCGGGTTATCGGTCGCTGCGGTGCAGAGAAGTTTGGACAAAACAGATCGGTTTCCTGACCGTCGATACAGAACAGTCCAGATCCGGCCCGGAGGCATCCATGACCCACCACGCGCAATTCGCCACCGCCACGGTGCAGGGCGCAGCCGAGGCCGCGGTTGTACCCGTGCCCCCCGCCACGAAAGGCGCGCCCCCGATGGCCACCGGTGCCCATGTGCAGATCGACGGCCTGTCGCACCGCTACCGGGGGATGGCCGCGAATTGCCTCGACGACATCACCATCACCGTGCCCGCGGGGCAGGTGCTGGCGCTGGTGGGCCGGTCGGGCTGCGGCAAGTCCACGCTGCTGCACCTGATCTCGGGGCTGATGCAGCCCGCCGAGGGCGGGGTCTATATCGACGGCAACCGCGTGCAGGGTGCCTCGCCGCGCTGGGTCGTGATGTTCCAGGCACCCTCGCTCTTTCCGTGGATGACGGTGGCGCAGAACGCCGCCCTTGGCCTGCGCTTTGCACGGCGGACCGCCGAGATCCCCGAGCGCGTGCCCGCGCTGCTCGAGATGGTGGGCCTGTCGGCCTTTGCCGACCGCAACGTGCAGGACCTGTCGGGCGGCCAGCAGCAGCGCGTCGCGCTGGCCCGCTCGCTGGCGACGCAGCCGGACCTTCTGCTTCTGGATGAGCCCTTCTCGGCGCTCGACGCCTTCACCCGCCGCACCCTGCAACAGGATGTGCGCCGGATCGCCAAGGAGTTGGGCCTGACGGTCGTCCTTGTGACCCATGACATCACCGAGGCCGCGATCATGGCCGACCGCGCGCTGATCATGGCCCCCGATCCGGGCCGCATCGTCACCGACACGATGCTCGACCCCGGCCCCGAGCGGCACCGCGACAGCCCGGCCTTCGAGGCCGAGCGCGCGCGGCTTGCCCATCTCTTCGAAACAACCGCCTGACACCCCCCGCATAGGAGTTGCCACCATGACCGATGACGATCTGCGCCGCGCCGAACTGGAATGGGCCCGTGCCGCCTATGCCGGCGATTATTCCCGCCGGGGGGCGCTTGGCCTTCTGGGCAAGGGCGGCATGCTTGCCGGGCTGTCCGGCCTTCTGTCGAGCCTGCCGCAGATGTCTTACGCGCAGGAGGACGAGGTCGTGCGCATCGGCTACCTGCCGATCACCGACGCCACCGCCCTGCTGGTGGCCCATGCCAACGGCTATTTCGCCGACGAGGGGCTGGAGGCCGAAGACCCCACGCTGATCCGGGGTTGGGCCCCGCTGATCGAAAGCTTCGTGGCCAACCGCTTCAACCTCGTCCACTTCCTGAACCCGATCCCGATCTGGATGCGCTACAACAACAACTTCCCCGTGAAGGTGCTGGCTTGGGCGCACACGAACGGGTCGGGCGTGGTGGTGGGCGAACACACCGACATCACCGATTTCGCGGGGCTGGGCGGCAAGCAGGTCGCGGTGCCCTTCTGGTACTCGATGCACAACATCGTGCTGCAATACGCGCTGCGCCAGTCGGGCATCACGCCGGTGATCCGCGACCAGTCCGCGCCGCTGGCCCCGAACGAGTGCAACCTGATGGTCATGCCCCCGCCCGAGATGCCGCCGGCGCTCGCGGCGCGGTCGATCGACGCCTATATCGTGGCCGAGCCGTTCAACGCGTTGGGCGAGGTGATGGCCGGCGCGCGGATGCTGCGCTTTACCGGCGACATCTGGAAGAACCACCCCTGCTGCGTGGTGGCCACCCACGAAGAGGCGATCACCGCGCGGCCCGAATGGGTGCAGGCGGTGACCAACGCGGTGGTGCGCGGCGCGATCTATGCCTCGCAGAACAAGTCCGAGGTCGCCCGGATGATCAGCCGCGACGGCCGCGGCTACCTGCCCGCGCCCGCCGAGGTCGTGGAACGCGCGATGACCCATTACGACGGTGCGGAATATTCCGAGACCGGCGCGCTGACCCATGGCGACTGGGGCAACGGGCGGATCGACTTCCAGCCCTGGCCCTATCCCAGCGCGGATGCGCTGACGGTGTCCTACCTGCGCGAGACGGTGGTGTCGGGCGACGCGGCCTTCCTTGCCGATCTCGATCCGGCCTTCGTCTCGGAGGACCTGGTCGACCGCAGCTTCGTGCGAAACGCGGTCGAGAGCTTCCCCGAATGGCTGGATGACCCGTCGGTCAACCCCGGCAACCCGTTCGAGCGCGAGGAGGTGCTGGCGCTGTGACCGATGCGGCCTACACCCCTGACGACGCCGTCGTGACCGAGGCCGACACGGCCCGCGCCGATGCCCTGAAGGGGATGGCGCGGAACCTCGGGATCTCGATGCTGGGTCTCGGCATTCTCGGGGCGCTCTGGGCCTTCGGCGGCTGGCTGATCACCCAGAGCGACGGGATGCGCGCCTTTGGCCAGCTTGCGCCGGGCCCCACGCTCGACCGGCTGTGGGACATGATCCAGCGCGGCGAGATCTGGCCGATGTCCGCGCCCAGCCTCGAGCGTGTCGGCTGGGGGCTGGCCATCGCCATCGCGGTGGGGGTGCCCATGGGCATCCTGATCGGGCGGATCGGCTGGTTGCGCGACCTGTGCAATGCGCCGTTCCAGCTGCTGCGGATGATTTCGCCGCTGTCGTGGATGCCCATCGCCGTGATGGCGTTTTCCACCTGGGACGGCGCGATCATCTTCCTGATCGCGGTGGCCGCGGTCTGGCCGATCCTGTTCGCCACCGCCGCTGGGGTGCGCCGGATCGATCCGGCCTGGCTCAAGGTCTCGCGCAACCTCGGTGCCAAGCCCCTGCACATGCTGGTCTACGTGATCCTGCCCGCCATCGCGCAGGACATCCTGACCGGCATTCGCCTCGCGCTCGGCATCGCCTGGGTCGTGCTGGTGCCCGCCGAATACCTCGGCGTCTCCTCGGGCCTTGGCTACGCGATCAACGATGCGCGGGACAGCCTCGACTACGCCCGCCTCGGTGCCACCGTCCTCGTGATCGGTGTCATCGGCTACGCCCTCGATACGCTCTGCATGCTGGCGATCAAGCGCTTCAGCTGGCTGCGCAGCGACACCTGACACCCCAATCCCAGAAGGAGGAATCAACCATGGGTGAACCCGCAACCGTCCTGACAGGCTGCCTGGCCCCGATCGACAAGACCGGCCTGGAAGGCCTGATCGAAAAGGGCAAGGCCGACCCCAAGGCGATCAAGACGCTGTCGTGCAAGACCGTCGCCGAGGGCCGCTTCCGCCACGCCAACTACATCCGCGACCTGCCGCCCTACATCGTGGACGAGCCGCCGGGGCTGCTCGGCGACGACACCGCGCCGAACCCGTCCGAGGCGTCGCTGGCCGCGCTTGGCTCCTGCGTCTGCGTGGGGCTGCACGCCAACGCGGTGCATCGCGGGATCACGGTCAACAAGCTCGAGATCGAGATGGAGGCGGATCTGAACATCACCGCCGTCTGGGGCACGGGCGACCAGTCGGAAAAGCCGGTCGGTTTCACCAATGTCCGCATGAAGGTGATCATGGAGGCCGACGCCCCGCAGGAGGTCATCGACGAGCTGATCCAGCATGTCGCCAAGTGGTCGCCGGTGTTCAACACCTTCTCGCGCCCGGTGAACATGGAGATCAGCGCCGCCTGATCCTCACCGATCCGGCTGCGGCCCGCATCTCGGGCCGTGGCCGACCCATCCGTTTCCATCCCGTCCGTGCCCGGTTCCCGCGCGCCCCGGATCGCCCAAGACAGGAGCAGCCCATGTCCCTCGACCTCGCCATTGCAGACCCTACCCAAGCCCTTGGCCTGCCCGAGCCTGCCAGCGTCCTTGACGCCGCCGACCGCATCGCCGCCGCCGATCTCGTGCCGCTGGTGCGCGCCATCGACGTCGATGGGCTTTACCCCGAGGAGGTGATGCGCAGTTTTGGCGCAGCCGGCGCGTTCCAGCGCCACCTGCCCGCACCGGGGGGGGCGCTGGATCTTGATACCACCATCGCGGCCATGGCCCGCGCGGGGCGGGAGTGCCTCTCGACGGCGTTCTGCATGTGGTGCCAGTCGGCGCTGGGCTGGTATATCTACAACTCCGACAACACCGCGTTGCAGGCCGATCTGGGCGCGAAGGTCGCAACGGGCGAGATCCTTGGCGGCACCGGCCTGTCGAACCCGATGAAGACGCTCTTCGGGATCGAGACGATGAAGCTCAAGGCGACGCGGGTCGAAGGCGGCTACACGCTGCGCGGCACGCTGCCCTGGGTCAGCAACATAAACCCCGACGCCTGGTTCGCCGTGGGCAGCGAGATCCCCGAGGGCCCGCGCGCGGGGGAGCGGGTGATGATGGTGATCCACGGCTCGGGCGAGGGCGGGAAGCTGGTGTCGAACGATCATTTCGTGGCGCTCGAGGGCACCCGCACCTATGGCGGGCAATGCCGCGATGCCTTTGTCCCCGAC
>JAOARA010000191.1 GCA_025211115.1 Roseicyclus sp.
GAGATGACCCTGCCTATCCCCTCGGGCCGTTTCCGGTCGGTCGTGACCGGCCCTGCCGGCGCGCTCTACGTCGCGCAGGACGCAGGCACGATCCCCCGCCTCGAGCCCTGCTCGACCGCCGGGCTGCGCCGCGCTCGCGGGCGGCGCGGGCGTGGGGGGGGGCGCACCCCACCCCAGCTCGCACAGGCCCTTACCGGCCCCGCCGCCGCCCCAGTCCCCCGCACCACATCGCCTAAAGCCGCGCCCTCCGTGCGACGCCTGCACCCTATACAAAAGCCCCCAACAGGCTTATGGCCGGGGCTTCCCTTCCTTCCAGGTGATGCATGCAGGATTTCTCGGGCCTCCCCGACACGCTTTCGAGGGCGCTGGCCGCCAAGGGCTACAGCGCCCCCACGCCGGTGCAAAAGGCGGTGACCGCGCCCGATCTCGCCGGTCTCGACCTGCTGGTCTCGGCGCAGACCGGCTCGGGCAAGACCGTGGGCTTCGCGCTGGCGCTGGCCGCCGACCTGCTCGACGCCGAGGGCCGTTTCGACCGCCCCGCCACGCCGCTCGCCCTCGTCATCGCGCCCACGCGCGAGCTGGCCATGCAGGTGCAGCGCGAGTTCGACTGGCTCTTTGCCGAGGCCGGCATCGTCACCGCCTCCGCCGTGGGCGGCATGGACACCCGCACCGAGCGCCGCGCGCTCGAGCGTGGCGCGCATGTCGTCGTCGCCACGCCGGGCCGCTTGCGCGACCATGTCGGCCGCGGTGTGATCGACCTGTCCGATCTCAAGGCCGTCGTCCTCGACGAGGCCGACGAGATGCTCGACATGGGCTTTGCCGAAGACCTCGAATTCATCCTCGACCACACGCCCGAGACCCGCCGCACGCTCCTGTTCTCGGCCACCGTGCCGCGCGGCATCGCCAAGCTCGCCCAGACCTACCAAAGGCCCGACACCCGCCGGATCGAGGTCGGCGACAAGGACAGCCAGCACAGCGACATCGCCTATCTCGCGCTGACCGTCGCCCCCTCGGACATCGAGAAGGCGATCATCAACCTGCTGCGCTACCACGACCCCCAGACCGCGATCATCTTCGCCAACACCCGCTCCATGGTGGCGCGTCTCGTGGCCAAGTTCTCGAACCGCGGCTTCTCCGTCGTGGCGCTGTCGGGGGAACTGAGCCAGACCGAGCGCACCCACGCCCTGCAGGCGCTGCGCGACGGGCGGGCAAAGGTCTGCATCGCCACCGATGTCGCCGCGCGCGGCATCGACCTTCCGGGGCTGGAGCTGGTGATCCATGCCGACCTGCCGACCAACTCGGAATCCCTCCTCCACCGCTCGGGCCGCACCGGGCGCGCGGGGCGCAAGGGCACCTCGGTCCTGATCGTGCCCGCCCGCCAGCGCTCCAAAGCCCAGCGCCTGCTGAAATTCGCCAGGCTCGAGGCCGAATGGGGCACGCCCCCCTCCGCCGACGAGGTGCTCGCCCGTGACGAGGAGCGCCTGATGGCCGATCCCGCATGGGACCGCCCCCTCGCCCCCGAGGAACAGGCCTTCGCCGAGCGCCTGATGCAGGCCCAGCCGCCCGAGAAGATCGCCGCCGCTTACCTGCGCCTCTACCGCGAGCGCAACTCGGCCCCCGAGATCCTCGGCGAAGCGCCCGAGCCCGGCACCCGCAAACCGCGCGAGGCGGCAAGCTTCGGGCCGAGCACCTGGTTCTCCCTCTCGCTCGGGCGCAAGGACCGGGCCGAGCCGCGCTGGCTGCTGCCCATGCTCTGCCGCAACGCAGGGCTTTCCAAGGACGCCATCGGCGCGATCCGCGTGCAATACCAGGAAACCTTCATCGAACTGCTGTCCGAGGCCGTGCCGGCGATGAAGGCCGAACTGGGCGACGCGCTGGAGCTGGAACAGGGCGCGCGCCTGACCGAGCTGCCGGGCGCGCCCGACCTCGACGCCTCGCCCAAGGGCCCGCCGCCCGCGCCGCGCAAACCCCACGCAAGGGATGCGCAGGCCCCTGCCCCCGCCCCACGCGAGGATCACGCCGACCGCGCCGCGGATGCGCCCGACGCGCAGATGCCCGACACAGCCTCGGAAAAGGCACCGCGGCCCGACAAACCCGCGCGCCCGAAAGGCGCAGCTCAGACCTGGGACCGGGCAAGGGACCGCGACGGGCGCGGCCCGGACAAGCGTTGGGACAAAGACAAGGGCAAGGACAAGCGACAGGGCAACGACAAGGGCCGTGACCGCGGCCACCCCGCCAAGGGGTCCGGCCCGCAGGGCAAGCCACGCTTCGACGCCGCCGATCCCTCGAGACCCGCAGGCCCCGGCCGCAAGCCCGGCAAGCCCGGCAAACCGTCCTACGGCGAGGCCAAGGGCAAGGTTCGGGCCGACGGCGACAAACGCCCCACCGGCAAACCCGCCGCGCCCGCCCCCGAGGGCAAGCCGCGCAACGCCGCCCTCGATCCGTCCCAACCCATCGGCGCAGGCCGCAAGCCCGGCAAACACGGCAAGCCCGCCACCGGGCGCAAGCCGGGCGGCGCAGCCGCACGGGGCAATCCACACGGGCCCGAGGCGCGCCCGACGCGCAAGCCCCCGCCGAAACGCTGACCATGGCGCGCCCGCGCCGATAGCTGCGGGCGCGACCTTCACCCTTCCTTAACCCCGCCGCGCTATACCCCTGCCCCGTGGCCACATCACGAGGACGGTTCGCGCGGTGCGCGAGCGGCCGGATGCCCCTTGCGGGCCACGGCACACGCCACCGCATCAGACCGCCGGCTTCTCCGGGATTGGCACCCCGGAGCACCAGAACCGCTCCGCCTTGAGAACGAGGCGGCGCCGTCTCACCCCTTTCACGGGCACCTTGAACAGCAAGACCCCGGACAGACCGGGACATCGGGGCCGAACACCCGGCCCGACAAAAAGGGCCCGGTCCCCGAACCGCCAGCCGCCCGAGCCCTCCCCCCGCGGCTGAGGCGGCCCCCGATCCGACCGGGCCGCACGGTGCTGCCCGCAAGGCACAAAAGCCCTGCCGCATCCCCCCGCCGACGATCGCCCCCCCCGCAACACAGGCGCAAGAACCACTCGGCCCGGCCGCGGCCATAGGTCCGCCCCCGCCATGCCCGGCGCGGGACCGCGGGCCAGGGCCGACCGAGGGCAAGGCCGACAGGCGGCCGGCTTGCATCGCCCCGCCGCCTACGTCAGTCTCGCCCATGCCCGACGCCCCGCGACCGCCCATGCCCCGAGAAACCGCCCAAGCCGCCTTCTGGAACCGCGTCGCACGCGGCTACGCGGCCATGCCCATGCGCAACCCCGAGGCCTGGGAAGAGACGCTCGCCCGCGTCACCGCCCACCTGTCCCCCGGCGACCACGTCCTCGAACTGGGCTGCGGCACAGGCTCCACCGCGCTGCGCCTCGCGCCCCGCGTGGCGGCCTATACCGCCAGTGACGACGCCGCCGAAATGGTCGCGCTGACAACCGAACGGGGCGCGGACAGCCCCACGCTCCAGCCGCTGCACGCCCGCCCCGGCGACGGCTCCCTGCCCCCCGGCCCCTTCGACGCGGTGCTCGCCTTCAACCTGCTGCACCTGCTGCCCGACCTGCCCGCGGCCCTGGCCGAGGCGCATGGCCTGCTGAAACCCGGCGGGCTTCTGATCAGGAAAACCCCCTGCCTCGGCGGTCGCTACCGCGTCCTCTGGCCCGTGCTCGCCGCGCTGCGCCTGTTCGGCAAGGCCCCGCCCTTGCGCTTCCTCACGCCCGCGTCCCTCGAAACCACCGTCACCGCCGCAGGCTTCACCATCGAGGCCCGCACCGACCTGCCCCGCAAACCGCCCTCGCGCTTCCTCGTCGCCCGCCGCATCTGATCCTTCTCCGTTTCGAACATATCGCGGGGGAAACCCGAAGGGTCGCCAGTGTTGCGCCATTGGTCCGAGCGACAATGGCGACGGGCAAAGCCCCCCGAATTTTCGTACGAAAATTCACAACTCAAACAGAATTTTCGTACGAAAATTCGCACCCGCGCCGCGCCAGCGGCGCGCGGGTCGGCCGCGAAGCGGGCGAAACACCAAGGCCCCGCCTTGCGCCCGACACCAAACACCCTACCCTGCCCCCCATGGTCCTCGAGTTCCGAGACGCCGGCATCTACTGCCCCGCGGCGGATGCCTACATCGACCCCTGGCGCCCGGTCGACCGCGCGCTGATCACCCATGGCCATGCCGACCACGCCCGCCCCGGCCATCGCCGCTACATGGCGACCGAGGCCGCCGCCCCGGTGATGCGCCACCGCCTCGGCGCCATCACGCTGCAGACCACCCGCTACGGCGAGACCCACCGCATCGGCGACGCCACGGTCAGCTTCCATCCCGCGGGCCACGTGCCGGGCTCGGCCCAGGTCCGCATCGAGGTCGGTGGCGAGGTCTGGGTCGTCTCGGGCGATTACAAGACCACCCCCGACGGCCTCTCCGACCCTTTCGAGCCGGTCCGCTGCC
>JAOARA010000192.1 GCA_025211115.1 Roseicyclus sp.
CCTCAAGATGTCCACTATCCATGGTGGACATCTAGCAGGCACTCCATCACCACGTCAGAGCGGGGAGACCGGACGGATACGATCAGACGGCCCTCGCAGGAAGCGTACATTGAGGTTTACATGTGTCAACTTCAAATAGTCATATGTCAACTTTTCAGGGTTCCGATGGGCGTTGATGATGTGACCGCCCCCCGACGGCATCGATGTGCCAAGGTGGGTCTGCGACGATCCACAAAGGAGGGCGGTCATGTCGGAGATTATCACGGTCGGGCTCGACTTGGCGAAGAATGTGTTTCAGGTGCATGGCGCTGACGCGTCGGGGCTTGGTGTTCTGCGCAAGAAGCTGAGACGGGATCAGGTGCTGGCTTTCTTCGGCGAGCTGCGGCCTTGCTTGGTGGCAATGGAAGCCTGCGGCGGTGCTCACTTCTGGGGCCGAGAGATCGGGAAGCTGGGCCATGAGGTCCGCCTCATCCCGCCCGCTTACGTCAAGCCGTTCGTTAAGCGCCAGAAGAACGACGCGGCCGATGCCGAGGCGATTTGCGAGGCAGCGCAGAGGCCGACGATGCGCTTCGTGCCCGTGAAGAGCGAAGAGACGCAAGGTGCTGCGATGGTCTTTCGCATCCGCGAGTTGCTGATCCGACAGCGCACGCAGGCAATCAACGCGCTTCGCGGCCATCTGGGTGAGTTCGGCCAGATCGTGCCACAGGGGGCAGCGAACGCAGCGCGACTGATCGCCATCGTCGAGGACCCGGAGAACGGCTTGCCCGCCGATGCCAACGCCACGCTCCAAGTCTTGGTCGCAGCCCTCACCCATCTCGAGACGGAGATCGGCAAGCTCGATGCCGAGATCGCCCGGCGGGCCAAGGAGAACGAGCTGGCGCGGCGGCTGATGACCATTCCAGGGATCGGGCCGCTGATTGCCACGGCAATTGCGGTCCTAGCGCCGCCGCCTGAGACGTTCCGCAAGGCGCGCGACTTCGCCGCGTGGCTCGGCCTGACACCGCGGCAGCATTCGACAGGGGGCAAGCAGCGTCTCGGGGCCACGACGAAGATGGGCGAGCGATCCTTGCGACGACTTCTGATCATTGGCGCCAACAGCGTCATCATCAAGCGCCATGTTCATGCCACAGCGAGACCAGGAACTTGGCTGGGCGGGATGCTGACGCGTAAGCCGCTGATGCTGGTGCGGGTGGCGCTGGCCAACAAGATGGCGCGGATCGTCTGGGCTCTGATGGCCAAGGGCGGGGTCTACCAGTCTCCGGTCGCGGCGGCATAAGCCGTCACGGTCGCGAGGACGTCGGAGCGAAAGAGGGCAAGGAGCAGTTTGGCGCAACGGTCGTGAGACGGGATCAGAAGAACCAGCCTGCAACAAAGTGCCTTCGAGCACGCGGCGTTGATTTGGGACCTGATCCGCGAACACCATACGGGCCCGCGGCATGACGATGGCCGCAACAGAGGCCGGATACATGTCAGCACCCGACAGCGCGCGAAACTGATCCAGAAACCCTCTTGCGCATGGGGCGGTTATACATGTTGCAGAATGGCGTCCTGAGGCGTGAGGGCCCCTTTCCGCATATCCGTCAGCCCACGCGGACGATCTCGGCGGTGCCGAGGGCGTTGAAGCGGTTCATGAGGGCGACGCAGATGTGGATTTCGGCGGTCTGGCGGTCGGGGTCTCTCGCGGCGATGCGCTCGCCGAAGGACTTGAGGCAGCGCATCCTGGCCTCGGCGCGGCTGCGGACATGGTATCCGGTCCACCGCTTCCAGAATGCGCGGCCGTAGTGACGCGTGGCGCGCAGGGTTTCGTTGCGGGCCCGGGCGGCTGGGCAGTCCTCCTTCCACGGTCGGCCGTTCTTGCGGATCGGGATGATCGCGGTGGCGGCCCGTGCGATGATGGCGCTGTGGCAGCGCCGCGTGTCGTAGGCGCCGTCCGCGGTCACAGCACCGATGTCTTCGTCCACTGGGATCTGTCCATCAGGTCCGGCAGGACGGGACTGTCGCCTTCACGGCTCGATGTGAACTCGACGGCGCGTATGTCGGACGTCACGGTGTCCATCGCGAGATGCACCTTGCGCCATTGGCGACGCCCCTGCACCCCGTGCTTGCGGGCCTGCCATTCACCGTCGCCGAGAAACTTGATGCCAGTGCTGTCCACCAGCAGGTTCAGCGGCCCGCTGGCACGGCGATAGGGGATCTGCACCTTCAGGGTCTTCTGTCTTCGGCACAGGGTCGAGTAGTCCGGAACGGGCCAGTCCAGGCCTGCGAGTTGCAGGAGGCTGGCGACCATCCCGGCGGTCTGCCTGAGCGGCAGCCTGAACAGCACCGTGATCGACAGGCAGAACTGGATCGCTGCATCCGAGAACAGCGGCGGGCGACCCAGGCCGCCCTCACGCGGCGCAAGCCAAGCCATCCCCTTGTCCAACCAGATCAGCAACGACCCACGCTTCCGAAGCGCATCGTTGTAGGCGGACCAGTTCGTCGTGCGATAACGGGCGGGCTGGGGCTTGCTCATGCCGCCCGTCTAACCGCACGGATTCGTGATGTGAATCCTTCGCGGCCAGACTTCTGCAACAACGCCGGTCAAGGCGCTGGCAGAGGGGCCGGACCCAGTTCCGACTAGTGGTCGGTCTGAACTATGGAGAGCCCCGCGCCTTACGGGGCCCTTACTTGTCGTAAATTGCGTCGCGAAAGCCTACTAGGTCTTTGGAAAGATGGCTCCGGCGGTAGGGATCGAACCTACGACCAATTGATTAACAGTCAACTGCTCTACCGCTGAGCTACGCCGGAACTGGGGGCCGTATAGCAAGACCGATTCCGAGCGTCCAGAGGGGGAATCGCAAAAAAACGCATGACGGGTCACGCTCGAAAGAATGTCGCGACCGCGGTCAGGGTGTCAGCCGTGGAGACCTCGTTTCGTTCAACAAGATCAATGAGATGCGCCAGGACGTTGCGGGTGGCGGCGGGCAGCAGGGGCGCCGCGAGGCCCTCGTAGATGCGCAAGGCGAGCTGTTCGGCGGTGGCGGGGCCCGCGCTGTGGAGCGCGGCGAGGATCTGCGCTTCGCGCCCCGCGCGATGGGCGATCAGCTCGGCCAGCCGGCCGGCCGGGTCGGGCACCGGATCGCCGTGGCCGGGGTGGAACACCCGGTCGCTGCGCTGCGCAAGCTTGCGGCACGAGGCCATGAACGCCCCCATGTCGCCATCGGGCGGCGAGACCAGCGAGGTCGACCAGCCCATCACCAGGTCGCCGGTGAAGACCGCGCCCTGCCATGCGAAAGACAGGTGGTTGGCCATGTGGCCCGGTGTCTCCAGCACGTCGATGCGGCCCCAGCCGCCGGTCAGCGTGCAGCCTTCGGCTATCCGGCGGTCGGGGGCAAAACCCTCGTCGACGCCCTCGCCGCCGCCGATGTCGCCGGTGGCGGCCAGCCTCTGCATCAGCGGGCTTCGGCCCCAGTCCGAGGGACCCGCGGCCAGCACGGGGGCCCCGGCAGCCTCGGCCAGCGGGCGGGCGAGGGGGGAGTGGTCGCGGTGCGAATGGGTCACGAGGATCGCGCCGATCCGCTCGCCGGGGGCGAGGGCGGCGAGGATCGCATCCTGGTGTGCCGGATCGTCCGGGCCGGGGTCGATCACCGCCACCTCGCCCGTCCCGAGAAGATAGGTGTTCGTCCCCCGCCAGGTCATGGCCGAGGGGTTCGGGGCGGTCAGCCGACGCAGACCGTCCTCCAGCCAGACCGCGCCGCTTTCGCTTTCCATCGCCGCCCCCGCCCGGTTAACTGTGGCCATGACATTCGCCTGGCTCAAACGCATCCTGCCCCGAGGCCTGTATGGTCGGGCCGCGCTGATCCTGCTCGTGCCGATCGTCACGCTTCAGATTGTCGTCTCGGGCCAGATCCTGCAACGCTATTTCCAGGGCGTGGCCGGGCAGATGTCCGAGGCCCTCGCGCTCGATCTTGCGCTCGTGGCCTCGGCGGTCGGCGACGGGGCACGCGCCGCCGCATTGGCCGAGGCGCTGGAGATCCAGATCGTCGACATCGCCGCGACCGGCGTGCAGGACCGGCGCGAGGTCTATGACCTGACCGGGATCGAGGCGATCCGCGTCTTGCGCGCCGAGCTTCCGGGCCTCGTGGCCGTCGATCTGGTCACCGACTGGCGGCGGCCGCTGATCGCGGTGCAGACCGCCGAGGGGCCGGTCGGGTTGGCGGTGTCGCGGCGGCGGATGTCGGCCTCGAACCCGCATCAACTGCTGGTGCTGATGGTGTTCTTCGGGCTGCTGCTGACCTGGGTGGCCTACCTGTTCCTGCGCAACCAGCTCAAGCCGATCAAGCGCCTGGCCGAAGCGGCCGAAGCTTTCGGCAAGGGGCGGGTGCTGCCCTACAGCCCCTCGGGCGCGACCGAGGTGCGCAGCGCGGGCCGCGCCTTTCTCGACATGCGCGCGCGGATCGAGGCGATGATCGCCCAACGCACGCTGATGCTCTCGGGGGTCAGCCATGACCTGCGCACGCCGCTGACGCGGATGAAGCTGGCGCTCGGCATGATCGAGGACGGGCCCGAGGTCGCGGACCTGCGCCGCGATGTCGAGGAGATGGAGACGCTGCTGGCAACCTTCCTCGATTTCGCCCGCGGCGAGGCGCTGGACGATCCCGCGCCAACCGATCCGGTGGCGCTGGTCAGGGCGCTGGTGGCCGACACCGAGCGCGGCGGCGGCGCGGTCGAGCTGGTCGCCCCCGAGACGGCCGCCCCGGTCCTGCTGCGCCCGCAGGCGCTGCGGCGCTGCCTGTCGAACCTGCTGGGCAATGCGCTGCGCTACGGGAATCGGGCGCGGGTCACCGTGAGCCTGCCCGAGCGGGCCTTGCGCATCACAGTCGAGGATGACGGCCCCGGCATTCCCGCGGCCCGCCGCGAGGAGGCGATGCAGCCCTTTGCCCGGCTCGATGCCGCGCGCAACCAGGACCGCGGCTCGGGCGTCGGTCTCGGCCTCGCCATCGCGCGCGACATCGCGCAGCGCCATGGCGGCAGCCTGACGCTTTCGGACAGCGACACCCTCGGCGGTCTGCGCGTCGAGCTGGTCCTGCCGCGCTAGTCGAGCCTGTCGAGCCAGGTGGCATCTTTCTCGTAGGCAAGCCGACGAAGCGCGTGGCCGAGCGCGCCTTCGTGGATGACGCCGGTGCGGCAGGGCCCGCCATCATGGGGGGAAAGCCTGCGCGTATGTGCTCGGGGCCGTTGCACCCGGTTTCGCCGGGTGCTGGGCAATACAGCCGCGCAGGTGCCTGATTGTTCCGGCGAAGGTGGTAGGCCCGGAGGGACTTGAACCCCCAACCAAAGCGTTATGAGCGCTCTGCTCTAACCAATTGAGCTACAGGCCCGCCGGACCCACCGCTTACCAGACCGCCCGACACCGTCAAGCACCGTGGTCTTGCCCGGCGGGCCGGGCTGGCCTATTGCCGGGGCCATGCCTGCCGGAAAGGGCCCGTGATGCCGTCGCTGTCTCATCTCGCCTTGCGTTACCTGCTGTGGATCATCGGCCTGCGTGTCCTGTTCGGGGTGCTGCAGCAGCTGGCCGGGGTTCCCGACGCGCTGGCCACCGGCGTGATCCTCGCCGCCGCCCCCATGGCCGAGATCGCCATGCAGGCCGTGCGCCGGGCGACGCGGCCGCTCAGGCTGCCGGATTGGGCGCGGATCTGGGGCTTGTGCCTGGGCGTCTTCGTGCTGGTGCAGGTCGTGCTGCCCGCGGCGATCCTGCCGGGGATGCGCGCCGCGCTGGCCACCGCCGAGGGCCTTGGCCAGATCGGGCTCGTTGTCGGGGCGACCGCGGTGATGGGGGTGATTTTCCTCTGGATCGGGTCGCGGGCCGCCACGGGGCCGGGCCGGTAGCCAAGTAGCGCATGGACGCGGACGCGCGGTCTTGCTAGGGCCTCGCGCAAACCCGAGGAGAACACGCCCATGACCGACCGCAAGACCGGCCTCACCTATGCCGAAGCGGGTGTCGACATCGACGCCGGGAACGCGCTGGTCGACCGCATCAAGCCTGCCGCCGCGCGCACGGCGCGGCCGGGTGTCATGTCGGGGCTGGGCGGCTTCGGCGCGCTCTTCGACCTCAAGGCCGCGGGCTATGACGACCCGATCCTCGTGGCCGCCACCGACGGGGTGGGCACCAAGCTCAAGATCGCCATCGACACCGGCCTCTACGACACGATCGGCGTGGACCTCGTGGCGATGTGCGTGAACGATCTTGTCTGCCAGGGGGCGGAGCCGCTCTTCTTCCTCGATTATTTCGCCACCGGCAAGCTCGAGGTCGAGGCCGCCGCGCGCATCGTCGAAGGGATCGCGGCGGGCTGCGCGGCCTCGGGCTGTGCGCTGATCGGGGGCGAGACGGCCGAGATGCCGGGCATGTATGCGCCGGGCGATTTCGACCTGGCGGGCTTTGCCGTTGGCGCGATGAACCGCGGCGCGGAGCTGCCCGCGGGCGTGGGCGAGGGCGATGTGCTGCTGGGCCTTGGCTCGGACGGGGTGCATTCCAACGGCTACTCGCTGGTGCGCCGCGTGGTGGAGCGCTCGGGGCTGGCGTGGGACGCGCCCGCGCCCTTCGCCGAGACGGCCTTGGGCGCGGCGCTGCTTGCGCCGACGCGGCTTTACGTCAAACCGGCGCTTGCGGCGGTCCGGGCGGGGGGCGTGCATGCGCTGGCCCATATCACCGGCGGCGGGCTGACCGAGAACCTGCCCCGCGTGCTGCCGGAGGGGCTGGGGGCCGAGATCGACCTTGCCGCGTGGTCGCTGCCGCCTGTCTTCCGCTGGCTGGCCGAGGAGGGCGGGCTGGAACAGGCGGAACTGCTCAAGACCTTCAACGCGGGCATCGGCATGGTGCTGGCCGTCGCCGCCGACCGGGCCGAGGCGCTGGAGGCGCTGCTGACCGGGGCGGGCGAGACGGTGCATCGCATCGGCCATGTCGCGCCGGGCGCGGGCGTGCGCTATTCCGGGGCGCTTCTTTGACGAAACGCGTCGCGCTCCTGATCTCGGGCGGCGGGTCCAACATGGTCCGGCTGGCCGAAAGCATGACGGGCGACCACCCCGCGCGGCCCTGCCTTGTCCTGTCGAACCTGCCGGGGGCAGGGGGGCTGGCCAAGGCGCAGGCGATGGGCCTCCCGACGGCTGTCGTCGATCACCGCCCCTTCGGCACGGACCGCGCGGGCTTCGAGGCGGCGCTGACCGAGGCGCTCGAGGCACAGGCCCCCGATATCCTGTGTCTGGCGGGGTTCATGCGCATCCTGACGGAGGGGTTCATCACGCGCTGGCAGGGGCGGATGCTGAACATCCACCCGTCACTTCTGCCGAAATACCGCGGTCTGCACACCCATGCCCGTGCGCTCGAGGCGGGCGATGCCGAGGCCGGTTGCACGGTCCACGAGGTGACGGCGGAACTGGATGGCGGCCCGATCCTGGGCCAAGCGCGGGTGCCGGTGCTGCCGGGCGACACGCCCGATGCGCTTGCGGCGCGCGTGCTTGAGCAGGAGCACCGGCTTTACCCGATGGTGCTGCGCCGCTTCGCCGAAGGCGACAGGCGGCGCATCGACATCTGAGACGCCAGATCCTTGCAAGGATCTGGCCCAAAGCCTTGCAAGGC
>JAOARA010000004.1 GCA_025211115.1 Roseicyclus sp.
AGGCCGTCGAGGATATCCGCCTGCAGACCCTCGACCCCGGGCAGCAGATCTTCGATCAGACCCGTGCCCGCGGGGGTCAGCGCGAAGCGCCGGGCGCGGCGGTCCCTCGGGTTCGCTGCGCGCTGCACGAGGCCGCGGTTCTCCAGCCGTTCGAGGACGCCGCCGATGGTGGCGCGGTCATAGGCGATGAGATGGGCCAGTTGCGCCTGGTCGATGCCGGGCGCGCCGCGCAAGGCCTCCATCGCGGCGAATTGCACCGGGGTGATGTCATGCCCGGCCTGTCGCATCCGCTGCTGGAAGACCTGCGTCGATTTCTGGTGCAGGCGGCGGATCAGGTGCCCCGGCATCCTGTAGATTTCTGGTGTCACGGCGTGCCCTTCATGCGCGGATGCCCGTCAGCTTGCCAGAAACTGGTAAGCACACAAACTGATTTCTTGACCAATGATAAGTGTGCATACTACTTTTCCCGTATCACCGAGCGAGGGAGAGGCCGGATGCAATACCACCTTCATGGGTTTCGCCCCGGCGACCCCGCCGTTCAGCCCGCGCAGGCCCCGGCCGGCGAAGGCGCAGCGTCGGACCGGGTCGATGTGCTGATCGTGGGCTGTGGCCCCGCCGGGCTGACGCTGGCCGCGCAGCTGGCGCAGTTCGGCGACATCTCGACCCGGATCGTCGAGCGCAAGGATGGCCCGCTGGAAAAGGGGCAGGCCGATGGCGTCTCCTGCCGGTCGATGGAGATGTTCGAGGCCTTCGGCTTCGCCCACAAGGTCCGGCAGGAGGCCTATTGGGTGAACCAGACCGTCTTCTGGACGCCGGACCCCGCCGACCGGTCGCGGATCGCGCGCGCGGGCCGCGTGCAGGATGTCGAGGACGGCCTGTCCGAGATGCCGCATGTGATCCTGAACCAGGCGCGCGTGCATGACATGTATCTCGAGGTGATGCGCAACGGCCCGCGGCGGCTGGCGCCCGACTACGGGGTCGAGGTGGTGTCGATCTCGCGCGATGATGCGGCCGCGCCGGAGTATCCCGTCTCGGTCACGCTGCACCACGCGACCGGCGAGACGGAAACCGTGGCCGCGCGCTACGTGGTCGGTTGCGACGGCGCGCGCAGCACGGTGCGCAAGGCTATCGGGCGAGAGCTGCGCGGCGAGTCCGCGAGCCAGCTCTGGGGGGTGATGGATATCCTCGCCGTCACCGATTTCCCGGATATCCGCTTCAAGACCGTGATGCAGTCGGCGGGCGACGGCACGATCCTGATCATCCCGCGCGAGGGCGGGCATCTTGTCCGCATCTACATCGAGCAGGACAAGCTCGTCCCCGGCGAACGCGCCTCGGACCGCGCGATCACGGCCGAGCAGCTGATCGCCAAGGCGCAGCGCGTGTTCCGCCCCTACAGCCTCGAGGTGAAGGACGTGGTCTGGTGGTCGGCCTACCAGATCGGCCAGCGCCTGACCGACAAGTTCGACGATGTGCCCGCAGGGGCCGAGGCGCATATGACGCCGCGCATCTTCATCGCGGGCGATGCCTGCCACACCCACAGCCCCAAGGCGGGGCAGGGGATGAATGTCTCGATGGGGGACGCGTTCAACCTCGGCTGGAAGCTCAAGGCGGTGTTGCGGGGCGAGGCCGCGCCTGGGCTGTTGCACAGCTACTCGGCCGAACGTCACGCGGTGGCCCAGGACCTGATCGAGTTCGACCGGCATTGGGCGCAGGCGATCCGCGAGACGGGCGGCGCAGGGGCCGACGACATGCCGCCGGTTCAGCGCCAGTTCATCCGGCAGGGGCGTTATACGGCGGGGGTCGCGGTGACCTATGCGCCTTCGGTTCTGACCGGCCCGAAGACATGGCAGGGGCTGGCCAGCGGCTGCAAGATCGGGGCGCGGTTCCATTCCGCGCCGGTGCTGCGCCTTGCCGATGCGAAGCGGGTCGAGCTGGGTCACACCGTCCGCGCGGACGGGCGCTGGCGCGTCTTCGCCTTCGCCCCGGACGAAGACCCCGCCACCAAGGGCAGCGCGGTGGCGCGGCTGGCCGCCGCCCTGGCCGATCCGGCGATGTCGCCGCTGGGGCGCTACAGCGCCGACGGGGCCGAGGTGGACGCGCTGATCGACCTGCGCGCGGTGCTGCCGGTGGAACTGGGCGCGGTCGACATCACCGATCTGCCGCCCCTCTTCCTGCCGCGAAAGGGGCGCTTCGGCTTGCAGGATTACGAAAAACTCTTCTGCCCCCTGCCGGACCCCGCCGGGGACATCTACGCGATGCGCGGCATCGACCGGGCGGCAGGGTGCCTTGTCGTGGTGCGGCCGGACCAGCATGTCGGGCATGTCCTGCCCTTCGACGGTGTCGAGCGGCTTGCAGCCTATTTCGACGGGATCTTCCGTCGGCCCCCCGGCTGACCGCGCCCCCAGCGTTGGCTCATCGGCAGGGGGGCGGCGCCCCCTCGCACCCGGTGGCGACCGAGCGGACAAGCGCCGCGACGGGGGCGGTCATCGTGGCCAGGTCGTCCGCGTCGAACCGGCAGAGATAGGGCCGGTGCGGCGCAAGCCGGGCGGCGATGGTCTCCTCCCACTCGTCCTGCGACAGGTCGAGGACCTGTTCCGCCGTGTAGAGCAGGTAATCGACATAGGCCTCGTAGGCGCGCGCGCGGGCCGGGTCGGCGGGCGCGCAGGCGGCGGGATCGGCCAGGTCGGGGCGCTGGATCGTGATGTTCAGGAACTCGCGGTAGATCTCGCGCGCGGCCTGCTCGCGGCTGGGCCGGTCATTGGCGGCGATCTGCATCGGCACGAGGATGGCGGCGGCAACCGCGGCAAGCGCCATGACGATCGCACCGGCAGCGCCGATCGCCTCGGCATGTGTCTTGAGCCAACCCATCACACCCTCCACCGCTCACGCGACACCCGCGAAATCCTACCGCGCCCCAGCGATGGCCCACAAGCGCGGCGTGAGCGCGCCACGGCCACCGATGCCACGCGCGTCACTGAGGATTTTCTGCAATGAACGGAGGTGTTTGGTGGAGCCTAGGGGGATCGAACCCCTGACCTCTTGCATGCCATGCAAGCGCTCTCCCAGCTGAGCTAAGGCCCCGTGTCGGGGGGCGCTTGTGACGCCCCCGTCAGGTGTGCGGCGGTGTAGGATAGGGC
>JAOARA010000193.1 GCA_025211115.1 Roseicyclus sp.
ATGCGCTCCGCGATGAAGGTGTCGCGGCGGATGATCGCGCGGAACAGGCCCGCCTGCGTGCTTTCCAGCACCCGGCGCAGGCGCCGGTCGGAATAGGCGCGGTTGCCGACGAAGGAGATCCGCTCGGTCTCGACCACGCGGCCCTCGGCCACTTCGAACACCAGGTCGACGCGGTTGTCGCTGCGGCGGATGATCCGCGGCGTCACGGTCGCGGTCAGCCGGCCGGCGACGCGATAGGCCTCGGCGATGGCGTTGGCGTCCTGTTCGGCCACGCTGGGCGAATAGGTGCGCCGCGGCGTCGATTGCAGGCTCGGCAGCAGCGCGTCGTCGTCGAGGCGGTCATTGCCCTCGATCGAGATGCGGTTGATCGTGGGATATTCGCGCACCGCGATCACCAGCGTGGTGCCGCGCGGCTCGATGGTGACCTCTTCGAAGAGGCCGGAATTCTGGATGCTCTGCAGCGCGTCGTTGACCTGCGCACCGGACACGACCGCGCCGGGCGTGATGCCCGCGTAGGTCAGGATCGCGGAATCGCTGACCCGCTCGTTGCCCTGAACGTCGAAGGCCGTGAACCGGAAGGTCTGCGCCTGAGCGGTGGACGAAAAGCCCGTGGCAAGGCCCATCACCAACACAAGGCAGATCGCCAAGGCCTTGGAAACGCGGGGCAATCCCGAGCCTGACAAAGGGCTGTGCCCAAGGAAAGCTAGGCGTGCGCGCAGACGCATAGGCATCGATTCCAACCCCGTGTTCTTCAGCAGACCCTCCTTGCCTAGCGGAGGGCCAAGGGGTTGTCAAAACGATCACATCGGGCTGCGCGTCTTCTGTTGGCGGTGCCACATTTTCGCCATGATCCCGCAACAGGCCCCGCGGGGGCGGCCCGGCGTCAGTGGTCTGCGGGGTATTGGAGCAGCGCCGCGGCCAGCACGAGGGCAGCGCTGATCAGCAGCGGCACCAGCAGCCGATCCGCGTTCAGCTGCAACAGGACCGACATGTGTCGGGTGTTTTGCACGATCTGTTTCATCCGCTCACTCTCTCCGCGCACTCGATACGGGGGCCAGCCGCGCAGGGGCGGCCACGCCCCGAGGAGTGCCCCGCGAGTGTGGCAGGAATTCGGCCCGACCGGGGCCAGACTGCGGAGATTGCGCAAAGCGTCCCGGCATCGGGACAGCCGGGGATCAGGGGCAGAAGATGTCGTTGGTCAACGCGAACAGCATCAGCGACAAAAGCAGCGTCAGGCCGATGGTCATGAACAGCCGCAGCGCCTTTTCCGAGGGCGGCTTGCCCGTCACAGCCTCGTAGGCGTGAAAGACGAGGTGGCCGCCATCCAGAACCGGGATCGGGAACAGGTTGAGAAGCCCCACCGCCGTGGACAGGACCGCGACGAACCAGATGAAATTGTCGATGCCCTGGCTTGCCGCCGCGCCCGAGGTTTCGGCGATGCCGATGGGGCCTTGCAGGTTGCACGAGGAAATCGCGCCCGTGATCATGTGCCACAGCCCCGACAGCGAGCTTTGCACCACGAACAGCGTCTGTTCCGCGCCGTAAACCAGCGCCGCGCCGGGGCCGACGCTCTGCCGGACCGGCTCGAAGCTCAGGCCGCCGGTGACGCCGATCAGCCAGCGCGTTTCGAACCCGCCTTCGGGCAAGGGCAGGTCGGTGCGGCGCGGCGACAGGGTGACCTCCATCGTCTCGCCCGCGCGCCAGATCGTCAGCGTCAGCGGCGCGCCCTCGGCTTCGGCCACGGCCTCGCGCAGCTGGCGGAAGGCATAGATCGGCGCCCCGTCCACGGCGCGGATCACGTCGCCCTCTTCCAGCCCCGCGGCGATGGCGGCGGATTGCGGGGCGACCGACTGCACCAGCGGGATCAGCGGAAAGGCGGCTTCCGTCTCGATCACCGCGCCGTCGCGCTCGACGGTGTAGGTGACGGTCGGCTGCGGCGGCAGTTCTTCGGCGACCTCGACGATCTCGTTGAAGGCGCTGACCTCCTGCCCCGCCACGGCAAGGATGAGGGCACCGGCCTCGAGCTGCTGCACATCGGCCGGCAGGGGCGCCTGCGCGCCGACCAGCGGCTCGTCCGCGGTGCGCCCGGTGAAGGCGAGGAACAGCGCGAAGATCAGGATCGACATGATGAAGTTGAAGACCGGCCCGGCGGCCACGGTGGCCGAGCGCGCCCAGAGCGGCGCGCCATGCATCGAGCGGCGGCGTTCCTCGACATCCAGCGCATCCAGCGCCGCCCCGTCCTTGCCCGAGGCCGCATCGGCATCGCCAAGGAACTTGACGTAACCGCCAAAGGGAAGTGCCGCGATCTGCCAGCGCGTCCCGCGCTTGTCGATCCGGCTGAGCAGCACGGGGCCGAAGCCGATGGAAAACACCTCGGCATGGATGCCCGACCAGCGCCCGACGATGTAATGCCCGTATTCATGCACGGCCACGATGATCGACAGCGCGGCCACGAAGGCCGCAAGCGTGAAGGCGATGCTGCCGAACTGGGGGATGAACTCCATGACTTACGCGCGCTCCATCTTCTCGATCTCGGACCAGGCCGTGTTACGGGCCATGTGGTCGGTATGTAGGACGTCCTCAAGACCGGACATGGGCGAAACAAGGCAAAGCCGGGGCGATATCGCGGACAGCGTGCGGTCCACGACCTCGGACATCTGCATGAAACCGATGCGCCCGGCGATAAAGGCGTCGAGCGCGATTTCCTTGGCGGCGTTGAAGACCGCGCCGCTGCGCCCGCCCGCCTCCATCACCTCGCGCGCGATCCTGAGCGCGGGGTAGCGGACAAGGTCGGGGGCGTAGAACTCCAGCGTGGCGATCTGCGCAAGGTCGATCCGCGCGACGGGAAGGTCGCGCCGGTCGGGCCAATGCAGCGCGTAGCCGATGGCGTGGCGCATGTCGGGCGCGCCCAGATGCGCCATCAGCGCCCCGTCGCGGAAACCGACAAGCGCGTGAACGATGCTTTGCGGATGCACCACCGCCTCGATCCGGTCGGGGCCGACGCCGAAGAATTCCTTGGTCTCGATCAGCTCCATGCCCTTGTTGAACATCGAGGCGGAATCGATGGTGATGCGCTGGCCCATCGCCCAGTTGGGATGCGCGCCCGCATCGGCGACGGTCGCCTTGGGCAGCGCCTCGAGCGGCCAGTCGCGCAAGCCGCCCCCCGAGGC
>JAOARA010000194.1 GCA_025211115.1 Roseicyclus sp.
AGCCGGTCGCCGGCCACGTAGCCCGCACCGGCAAGGCCGGTTTTCACGTCGAGATGGGTCATGCTGTCGTGCGGGGCGCCCTGCCCTTTGGCCGGCGCCCCGCCCTTTCCTGATGTCAGCCGTGCAGGCCGAGCTTGTTGGCCGTCTGCCACACGCGCCAATGGTCGTGGGGCATGTGGCTTTGCGTCAGGCCGAAGGGCCGGAACGCGTCATGCACGGCGTTCGAGAAGGCAGGCACGCCGCCCACGTTCGGGCTTTCGCCCACGCCCTTGGCCCCGATCGGGTGATGCGGGCTGGGCGTGACCGTGTGGTCGGTGGTGTAATTGGGCGTCTCCCATGCGGTCGGCAGGAAGAAGTCCATCAGCGTGCCGGTCTTGACGTTGCCCATGTCGTCATAGGCGATCTCCTGGCCCAGCGCGATGGCCAGCGCCTCGGTCAGACCGCCGTGGACCTGCCCCTCGATGATCATGGGGTTGATCCGCGTGCCGCAATCGTCGAGCGCGTAGAAGGACCGGATGCCGACCTCGCCGGTGTCCACGTCCACGTCGGCGACGCAGATATAGGCCCCGAAGGGATAGGTCATGTTCGGCGGGTCGTAGTAGCTGACCGCCTCGAGCCCCGGCTCGAGCCCCGGAATGGCCTGGTTGTAGGCGGCGAAGGCGATCTCCTTCATCGTCTTGAACCGTTCCGGCGCGCCCTTCACGACGAAACGGTCGATGTCGAACTCGACGTCGTCGTCATGCACCTCGAGCAGGTAGGCCGCGATCATCTGCGCCTTGGCGCGGATCTTGCGCGCGGCCATGGCGGTGGCCGCCCCCGCCACGGGCGTCGAACGCGAGCCATAGGTGCCGAGGCCATAGGGCGCGGTGTCGGTGTCCCCTTCCTCGAGCGTGATGTCGTCGGCAGGGATGCCGATCTCGGAGGCGATGATCTGGGCGAAGGTCGTGGCGTGCCCCTGCCCCTGGCTGATCGTGCCGAGCCGCGCGATGGCCGATCCGGTGGGATGGATGCGGATCTCGCAGCTGTCGAACATGCCGAGGCCGAGGATATCGCAGTTCTTGACCGGCCCCGCGCCGACGATCTCGGTGAAGTGGGTTAGGCCGATCCCCATCAGCTTGCGGGTCTTGCCGGCCTTGAAGTCCTCGACCCGCTGCGCCTGTTCGGCGCGCAGCCCCTCGTAATCGACGGCCTTCAGCGCCTTGTCCCAGGCGGTGTGATAATCGCCGCTGTCATACTCCCAGCCCAGCGCGGACTGGTAGGGGAACTGGTCTGCCTTGATGAAGTTGATCCGGCGCAGCTCGGCCGCGTCCATGTTCAGCTTGATGGCCAGAACCTCGATCATCCGCTCGATGAAATAGGCCGCCTCCGTCACCCGGAAGGAGCAGCGATAGGCCACGCCGCCGGGTGCCTTGTTGGTGTAGACACCGTCAACAGCAAGGTAGGCGACCGGGATGTCGTAGGAGCCGGTGCAGATGTTCATGAAGCCCGCCGGGAACTTGGTCGGGTCGGCGCAGGCGTCGAACCCGCCATGGTCGGCGGTGGTGTGGCACCAGAGGCCGGTGATCTTGCCCTCCTTGGTGGCCGCGATCTTGCCCTGCATCCAGTAGTCGCGGGCGAAGGCCGTGGACATCAGGTTTTCCATCCGGTCCTCGATCCATTTCACCGGCTTGCCGGTGACGATGGAGCCGACGATCGAGCAGACATAGCCGGGGTAGACGCCGACCTTGTTGCCGAAGCCGCCGCCGATGTCGGGGCTGATGACGCGGATGTTGTGCTCGGCGATGCCCGAGATCAGCGCCGCGACCGTCCGCACCGCATGCGGCGCCTGGAAGGTGCCCCAGAGCGTCAGCTTGCCGGTAACCTTGTCCATCGAGGCGACGCAGCCGCAGGTTTCCAGCGGACAGGGATGCGTGCGGTGGTAGTAGATCATCTCCTCGGCGACGACATCGGCCTCGGCCAGAACCGCCTCGGTCGCGTCCTTGTCGCCCTGTTCCCAGGTGAAGATGTGGTTGTCGTGGCGACGCGGGCCGTGGGCCCCTTCCATGTTGCCCGCGATATCCTCGCGCAGGACGGGGGCGTCAGGCTCGAGCGCCTTGAACGGGTCGACGACGACGGGAAGTTCCTCGTATTCGACCTCGACCAGCTCGACGGCATCCGCCGCGATATAGCGGTCCTCGGCAATCACATAGGCCACTTCCTGCCCCTGGAAGAGCACCTTGCCATCGGCCAGCACCATCTGCTTGTCGCCCGCGAGCGTGGGCATCCAGTGCAGGCCCAGCGGCGCGAGATCGGCTGCGGTCAGCACGGCGACCACACCGGGCAGCGCCAGCGCGGCCTCGGCGTTGATCGAGACGACGCGCGCGTGCGCATAGGGTGAGCGCACGAAATCGCCGAAGAGCATCCCGTCGAGCTGGATGTCATCGACGTAATTGCCCTTGCCTTGGGTGAAGCGGACATCCTCGACGCGCTTGCGCGCGCAGCCCATGCCCTTGAGGCTGGCGGAGCGGGTTTCGGGGGTATCGACAGCGTCCTTCATTCCGCAGCTTCCTTCTGAGCGTTCAGCATGTCGGCCGAGGCGAGGATCGCCTTGACGATGTTCTGGTAGCCGGTGCAGCGGCAGAGGTTGCCGGCCATGCCGAAGCGGACCTCTTCCTCGGTCGGCGTCGGGTTCTCCTGCAGCAGGCGGTGCGCCCGCGTGATCATGCCGGGCGTGCAGTAGCCGCACTGAAGCCCGTGATGTTCGCGGAACATCTCCTGGATGCCGCCGAGGCTGCCGTCGGGGTTCACGAGACCCTCGACGGTGGTGATCTCGGCCCCGTTGGCCTGTGCGACGAAGACCGTGCAGGCCTTCACCGACTTGCCGTTCATGTCCACGGTGCAGGCGCCGCAATGGGACGTCTCGCAGCCGATATGCGGCCCCTTGATGCCCAGCTGCTCGCGCAGGGTGTGGATCAACAACTCGCGCGGTTCGGCCAGCACGTCGCGCGGCTTGCCGTTCACGGTGATCTTGTAATGATGCTTGCTCATCGCTTGCTCCTCCCGGCGGTGCGGCGCGTCAGGCGCGCGCGACCGCCCCTTCGATGGCGCGGCGGATGATGACCCCCGCGACGTGACGCTTGAACTCGACCGGCCCGCGGTTGTCCTGGGTCGGGTTGATCGCCGCGAGACTGGCCGCCACGGCGGCGGCGACGGCCTCCGGGCCGCAGGACGTGCCGATCAGGGCCGCCCCGGCCTCCTCAGACCAGACGGGCGTGTCGCTGAGGTTGGTCATGGCGACCGACGCGGCGGTGCAGGTGCCGCCCTGCATCGTCACCAGCGCGCCGCAGGCGGCGGTGGCGTAGTCGCCGATCTTGCGCTTCTGCTTTTCGTAAGCGTAGCCGGTGCCCGCGGGCAGGCGCGGGATCTCGATCCGGGTCAGGATCTCGTCATCCTCGCGTTCGGTGAAATAGGCCGACTGGTAGAAGTCGCGCGCGCTGACGGTGCGGCTGCCCTCGGCCCCCTCGATCACGTAGGTCGCGTCGAGGCATTGCATCAGCCCCGGCATGTCGTTGCCCGGATCGCCGTTGGCGACATTGCCGCCGACGGTTCCGAGGTAGCGCACCTGCGGATCGGCGATCTGCAGCGCGGCCTCGCGGATGATCGGCAGCGCCTCGGACAGGCCCGCGTGGGTGATCAGCTCGTGCTGCGTGACCATCGCGCCGATGGAGACGCTCTCGGCCCCGATCTCGATCCCCTTCAGGCTGGCGATGTCCTGCAGGTCGATCAGGTGGGCGAGGTCCGCCATGCGCAGCTTCATCATCGGGATCAGGCTGTGCCCGCCCGCGACGACGCGCGCCTCGTCCCCGTGTGTCTTCAGGATTTCGATAGCCGACGCGACATCCGTCGGCCGGTGATACTCGAACCCGGCTGGTATCATGTGTGTTGTCCTCCCTGCGGCCGCATGTCGCAGCCACGAGGACCGTGCCCAAGCTTCCGCAGGCTGCGCCAATGCCCTGAACCGAGCGGCGCGGGTTCGCTCACGAAATGCGAAATGGCTGCACGAAGTGCGAAATCAGAGGCCCAGCGCCTCGCGCACGGCGGCGATCCGCGAGCGGCTGACCGGAATCTCGAGGCCCTGCTCGACCGCCTCGAAGCGCAGCGTGCCGGTGTCCTTGTGCCGGGTGAAGCCCGAGACATGGGCCGGGTTCACCAGGTAGCTGCGATGCGTGCGCACGAACCCCGCGCCGGACAGCCGCGTCTCGGCCTCGGTGATGGACCAGGGGCAGAACAGCCGGCGACCGCTGGCGTGGAGGACGGTATAGTGCCCCTCGGCGCGGATCGCCGCGATCTCGGCGCGCAGCAGGAACTGGGTCTGCCCGTCCTTCTCGAAGGGCACGCTGGGGGCGGCGGCCGGGTCCGCGGCGACGGGAGCGACGGGGGCGACCGGCGCAGGCACCGGTTCGGGCGCGGGCCGGTCCGCGAGGGGCGCGGCCTCGGGGCGCGGCGGCTCGAAGAAGGTGACGCCGGTCAACAGGAAGGCCGAGCAGATCAGGAAGGCCGCGACGGTCACGCCCATGGCGAGAACCTGGTTGCTCAGAAGCGGCCCCGCCGCGCCGGGGGTCGCGTCGGCCTGCAGCACGAAACCGGTCTGGAAGATCGCAAGGTAATGCACCGCCGCCACCGCAAGCCCGAAGCAGACGGTGCCGACAAGGATGTTGCGATGCGACCGCTGGTCATAGGCCACCCCGATGGCGAGGCTCGCCAGCGCCACCGCGGCGACGGTCGAGAACAGGTAATCCCCCGCCCCGTTCAACGGGCGGCAGACCTGCATCCCCGCCATGCCGACGAAATGCATCAGCACGATGCCGATGCCGAGGATCGCGCCCGCCGCCACGATGGAGCGCCGCGAGCGGGGGCGGAAATGCAGCACCAGCAGCGCCAGCCCCGCAAGCAGGATGGCGATCAGCGCCGAGATCAGCGTGATCAGCGCGTCGTAGTAGAAGGGAAAGGGCAGCTGCAGGCCCAGCATGGCGACGAAATGCATCGACCAGATGCCGCCGCCCAGCGCCACGGC
Source organism: Roseicyclus sp. (assembly GCA_025211115.1). Taxonomy (GTDB): domain Bacteria; phylum Pseudomonadota; class Alphaproteobacteria; order Rhodobacterales; family Rhodobacteraceae; genus Roseicyclus. The sequence continues at coordinate 5,054 of JAOARA010000194.1, forward strand.
GGACATGGCGACCACGAGCTTGCGCTTCTGGATCGGGTGGCGCGACGCGCCGCGGGTGAGCGACAGGCCGGTGAAACCGGCCATCAGGGCCACGGCGACAGAGGCCAGCACCAGCCAGGGGTTGTGCGAGATGGTGAGCAAGGGTCCGGCTCCACGGATCACGGGGCGTGGCCGCTATGTAGCACGCGCAGCCGCGCCCGGCCATTTCCCGCGGGCGACGACCCGGCCGCCAGCCGCGAAAACCGACGCCGATCTGCCGGAAACGGGGATGCATCCCCGGCCCTGCCCCGCTAGGCAGGACCAAACGGAAGACCCATGCGCCTGATCGTCTCCTTCGCTGCCCTGTTCCTGTCGGTGCTGCTTCTGCAGCTGTCGTCGGGTGGCGTGGGGCCGCTCGACGTGCTGTCTGGCACGGTTCTGGGCTTCACCGCGGGGCAGATCGGCCTGTTGGGCTCGGCCCATTTCCTCGGCTTCTTCATCGGCTGCTGGTGGGCCCCGCGCCTGATGGGCTCGGTCGGTCACAGCCGCGCCTTCGCGGCCTTCACGGCGATGGGGGCGATCGGCCTTCTGGCGCATATGCTGGTGGTGGATGCCTATGCCTGGGCGCTGATGCGGGTGGCCACGGGGCTGTGCATCGCGGGCTGTTACACGGTGATCGAGGCCTGGCTGCAGGCCAAGGTCGAGAACGCAAACCGCGGCCGGATGATGGGCACCTACCGGATGGTCGACACCGGCGGCAGCCTTGTCGCGCAGCTGATGATCGGGGTGCTAGCACCGGCCTCCTACGTCTCCTACAACCTGCTGGCGCTGTTGTGCTGCGCGGCACTCCTGCCGCTGACGCTGACCCGCCTGCGCCAGCCCGCAACGGGCGAGGCCCCACGCCTGCGCCCCGGCATCGGCTGGGCGCTGTCGCCGCTGGCGGTGGCAGGCGTGATCGTCTCGGGCGTCTCGACCGCGTCCTTCCGCATGGTGGGCCCGCGCTACGGGGCCGAGGTGGGGCTGAGCGCCGACCAGATCGGCCTGTTCCTTGCGGCCTTCGTGC
>JAOARA010000195.1 GCA_025211115.1 Roseicyclus sp.
CGCGGGGCCAGCGTGCCGCGCTGTCTGCCCCGGCGGGCGAGGCCGAGGACAGCCCGGCCGTCATCACCACCGAGGATGTCACCGATTACGCCCGCGTCACGATCCAGATCGGCTATGGCCTGATCCCGCTGATCGACGAGGCCGAGGGCGGCGCGCTGGTGTCGCGGATCACCGGCATCCGGCGCGAGGTGTCCAAGGCGATGGGCTTCGTCGTGCCCGCCGTGCGGGTGCGCGACGACCTGAACCTTGCCGCCAACGCGTATCGCATCCGCATTGGTCAGGCGATCGTCGCCGAGGACACCGTCCACCCCGACCGCAAGCTCGCGCTGCCCGGCGGCACCTCGATGCGCAAGCTGCGGGGCATCGAGGTGAAGGACCCGTCCTTCGGCCTCGATGCGGTCTGGATCCTGCCCCAGCAGCAGGCCGAGGCCGAGGCCGACGACCATGTCGTCGTCGAGCCCGACAGCGTCATCGCCACGCATCTGAGCCAGATGCTCTATGCCCATGCCAGCAAGCTGCTTGGCCCCGACGACGTGCAGGGCCTGATCGACGTGCTGGACCGGACCGCGCCCACGCTGGTGCAATCGGTGGTGCCCAAGCTGGTGCCGCTGCACGTGCTGACCTCGGTGATGCGTCACCTTCTGGCCGAGCGCATCCCGGTGGGCGACCTGCCGCGCATCCTCGAGGGGCTGGCCGACCTGTCGGGCCGCCAGCTCGAGCCCGCGGACCTCGCCGAGGCGCTGCGCCCGGCGCTGACGCCGCAACTTTTGCAGCAGATCGTGCCCCTGAAAGAGGCGCTGCCGCTGGTCACGCTGGCCCCCGACCTCGAGGAGCTTCTGGTGCGCAGCACGGCGCAGGGGGCGGGGCTGATGCTCGACCCGGCGCTGTCCGAGCGCATCCTCAAGCGCCTGTCTGAGATCGGCGAGACGCTCGCCGCCCAGGGGCGGCAGCCCATCGTGGTGGTCTCGGCCAGCCTGCGCCGGCTCTTTGCCGGCTTCCTGAAAAGCCACGCCGCGGACGCCATCGTCCTGGCGGTGTCCGAGCTGCCCGAAAGCCGCCGGATCGAGATCGTCGGAACCCTTGGCGGTGCGCAACAGCCCGCCCGTAACACCTCGCAAGGAGACCAAGCCTGATGTCCGTTATCACGGTGCGCGCCGCTGACAGCGCGACGGCGATGGATGATGTCGCCCGCCGCCTCGGCCCCGATGCGTTGATCCTGTCCACCCGGTCGTGGAACGGCCAGATCGAGATCGTCGCAAGCGACGGGCGTGATGTGGTTGCCCCGGCGGCTGCTCCTGTCCGCGCGATGCGCGCGGCACCGCAGCCCGCGGACGAACCCGACGACACTGCTGACGATGCCGGTGACGAGGCCCCGCAGGGCGTGGCCCATGGCTTCGCGGCCTATCTCGCGCGGGCGGTGCGCCCGGCGGGGCGGGCATGGGCCGCGCCCGAGACCCTGGCCGAACCTGCGCCGAACCCCGCGCCTGCCCCCGCGCCTGCCTCCGCGCCTGCTCCTGTGGCCGAAGCCCCCGCTCCGGCCCCGCGGCCCGCGGCCCCGGTGCATGTCATCCGCCCGCGCGGCCCCGGCATCGGGCTGGCCGATCTTCTGATCGCGCCGCGCGTGGTGCTGGTCGGCCCGCTGGGGGCGGGCAAATCCGGCCTTGCGATCCAGATCGCGCGCGCCCGCGCCGACCGGGCCGATCCCGCCACCCTCGTGCCCGGCTTCGCCTTTTGCGGGACGGGCGCCTATTGCGATGCCGCCTGGCTGACGCAGAAGGCGTGGCTGCTCGGGGCCGAGACGGTGGTCGCCTTCGCCGCCGAGCTGCCCCCGCCCGAGGATCACGCGCCCGATTTCGTCGTCGTGTCGGACCGCCATCCCGATGCCGTCTCGGCCGCGCGCCAGTTGAAAGCCGCCGATCCCGCCACCCGCGTGGTGCTGGTTCTGCCCGCGGGCCTGCGCGCCGACCGCGCCGCGGCCCATGCCGCGCGCTGGCGCGGGCTGGCCGATGCCGCAGTGTTGACGCTCGCCACCGGCGAGGCGGTCGAGGAGGCCGACACCGAGGCGCTGCGCGCGGCGGGGCTGCCGGCCATCGCCCAAAGCTGGCGCGGTGACCTGATGGACGGGCTCGGCCCGCTTCCCGTGCCGAACTCCCGCGTCGCGCGCCTGCATGACGCCCCCGATGCCGGGCCGCAGACGTGGTCCCCGGATGACAGCCACCTCACCGAGATTGCGGGTTGACAGCCATGATCGCTCCCAAAGCCTATGCCGAGCAACTGCCCAGCCCCGAAAAGCTGGTCGAGAGCAACCTGAAGCTGGTCGAACGCATGGCCTGGCATTACCGCGGCCGCGTGGGCCGCTTCGCCGAGGTCGAGGACCTGCTGCAGGCGGGATACCTCGGGCTGGTGGACGCCAGCCAGCGTTACAGCAAGCGCGAGGGCGTGAGCTTCGCCGCCTATGCCGCGATCCGCATCCGCGGCGCGATCATCGACCAGTTGCGGCGCAACTCGAACCTGTGCCGCAGCACCATCGCCATGCGTCAGAAGATCGAGAAGGCCCGCGCCGCGCTGGAAGGGCGGCTGGAACGCGCGCCCACGCCCGAGGAACTGGCCACGGACCTCGGGTTGACGCTGACCGAGCTGCAGGACTGGGAAGCGCGTTTCCAGGTGAACCAGCTGCAATCGCTCGACGAGGTCTACAGCGACTACTCGCTGCTCTTCGAGGACAACGGCCGCACCGCCGAGGACGCGATGCAGATGACCCAGATGAAGGGCCTCCTGGCCGAGGCGCTGGGACAGATCCCCGAGCGCGAGGCGCAGGTGCTGCAACTCTATTACGTCGAGGAATTGAACGTCTACGAGATCGCCGCGATCCTCGACGTGACCACGGGGCGCGTCTCGCAGATCAAGAAGGCGGCGATCCTGCGGCTGCGCGACATGCTGGCGGATGCCATGGCCTGACGGCACCGCGCCGCCGGGGCGGCCCTATCCCGCCGCCGCTGCCGGGGCGGTGTCATACCCATCGCAGGCGGCCAGCTCGGCGCGGGCTTCGGCAAGGCGCGCTGCAAGCCGGTCGCAGAGCTGTTGCCGCCCGTCTGGCGCGGCGTCGAGCGCGGCGTGCTCGATCTCGCGCAGCGCCGCGGCAAGCCGGGCCCAGCCGACCATCGCGGCCGCACCCGCGGCCTTGTGGGCCAGGTCGCCACTGTCGGCCGCGCCCGCGCGGGCCGCCGCCAGCGCCGCTGCGGCATCCTCCAGCGTCGCGGCGAGAAGTCGGCGCGCAGTGTCCGCCCCGACCAGTCCGGCCAGGTCGTCGATATCCAGTTCGGGCGCGAGCATCTCGTCCTCCGCTTCATCGTTCTCCGCCAGGTCGACCATGTCGAAATCGCCGCGCGCGACGGCGGCGAAGGTCGCGGCGAGCGCGGCGGGTTTCACCGGATTGACGAGGGTGGTCGCCATGCCGAATTCGGGGAACAGCCCCGCGTCCTCGGCCTCCATCAGGGCGGTCACCCCGATGATGACCGC
>JAOARA010000196.1 GCA_025211115.1 Roseicyclus sp.
CAGCCCGTGGCAGAGCGCGACGTATTCCCGGTCGACCGTGTGGGCGGCGAACTGGTCGGCCAGCCCGTGATGGGCGGCATCGGACTTGGCCACCACCAGCAGGCCGGAGGTGTCCTTGTCGATGCGATGCACGATCCCCGGCCGCTTCTCGCCCCCCACGCCCGAGAGCTTGCCGCCGAAATGATGCAGAAGCGCGTTGACCAGCGTGCCCGTGGGCGAGCCTGGGGCGGGATGCACCACCATGCCCGCGGGCTTGTTCACGACGATCAGGTCGGCATCCTCGTAGCGGATGTCGAGCGGGATGGCTTCGGGGGTCGTGTCACTCTCCACCGCCTCTTCGACGGTGATCTCGACGCGGTCGCCCTTGGCCAGCTTCGCGCGCGCATCGGTCACCACCGCGCCGTTCACGCGCACCGCCCCCTCGGCGATGAGCCGGGCAAGCCGCGAGCGGCTGAGCGCCTCGGCCTCTGGCACGGCGGCGCCCAGTGCCTTATCAAGGCGGGCGGCCGGGTCCGGGCCGATCAGGACCGTGACGATACGAGGGGCAAGGCCCATGACGATGCCTCCGGCAGGAGATGAAGACGGCGCGCTTCCCGCGAACCTGCGGTTCCTGAAAACGCTGGTGACGGTGCTGACCGCGGTGATGATCCTCGGCGTTCTAGCCATCGTGGCGCTGCTTGTCATCCGGCTGAACGCCGAACCTGCGCGGGTGGTGATCGACCCCGGCGCCTTTGCCCTGCCCGAGGGCGTGGAGACGGTGGGTATCAGCGTGATCGACGGGCGCACGGTGATCACCGGCGATGACGGGGTGATCCGGGTCTACGACAGCCGGGACCGCACCCTCGAGCGGGAGATCGACATCACGGAGTGATGGGGGATGGTACCAGCGCCCCGGCTCGAACGGGGGACCTCCTGATCCACAATCAGGCGCTCTAACCAACTGAGCTACGCCGGCACGAGCGCGGGGATAGCGCCCGCGCCGACCGATTGCAAGGGGTCAAGGCACGTCAAAGATCGCGCGTCCATTCCTGCTCGACCAGATCGACGCCGAAGCTGCGCACGGGCCTTGATCGGACGCAGGAAAACCCGGCCGTTGCATAGAGCGCACAGGCCGCGCGGTGGCTCTCGTGGGTCCAGAGAGTCATGCGCCGGTATCCGGCGGCCCGCGCGAATCCCAGGCACTCCCCAAGCATCCGGCGCCCGAGGCCGAGGCCGCGGGCCTCGGGTTCGAGGTAGAACAGCCGCAGTTTCGCGGTGTCGGGCGCAGGCCCCTCGACGCAGAAGATCGAGCCGAGGCGGCGCTCGCCCACCCGCGCGATCCAGCCGCGCGCGCGGGCCGGATCGTGCCCGGCCAGGAAATCGGCAAGGATGCGCGCCACGAGCGGCTCGAACGTGTCGTCGAACCCCTCGTCCTCGGCATAGCTCTCGGCGTGGCGCATGATCAGCCAGCCCGCATCGCCGATCCGCAGCTGATCCAGCACCACGTCGCTTGCAGAAAGCTCCATCTCCGGCTACCTCCCCCTTCAGCTTTGGAGGCAACGGCCATGGGCATCAACAGCGAAAGCGAGATCGCCGCGAACCTGCAGATCGGGCCGACGTCGCTCGGCATGGTGCGCATCTATGTCGAGGGGGACGGCGTGGACCTGCCGCTCGACTTCGACCCCGAAGAGGCGGAAGAGATCGCCGAAGAGCTGCGCGCCGCCGCAGCCGCCGCCCGCAAGATGGGCAAGGCGAAACGCTGATCCGCTTGATCCGCGTCAAATGCCGGGGGGCCGGACCGCGCTAGGGTCGCGGCCATGGAGCTTGCGCCGATCTTCCTGACGCTCGGGGGACTGTTCCTTGCCGGGCTTGCCGCGGACCTGCTTGCGCGCCGCACGCGGCTGCCGCGGGTGACGCTGCTGCTGGCGCTTGGCGTGATCGCGGGGCACTCGGGCCTCGGGCTGATCCCGGACGGGGTCGATACGCTGTTCTCCTTCCTCTCCGTCGCCGCGCTGACGCTGGTGGCCTTCCTGCTGGGCAATGCGCTGACCTGGGACAAGCTGCGCCTGAACGGGCGGCTGATCCTCGCGGTGTCCCTGTCCATCGCGGCGGCGACGATCCTTGTCGTCACCGCGGGGCTGTGGCTGATCGGGGTGCCCGTGGCGCTGGCGCTGCTGCTGGCGGCGATCGCCTGCGCCACCGCGCCCGCGGCCACGCAGGACATCCTGAAGGAGGCCGGGGCCGAGGGCCGGTTTGCCGATACGATCCGCGGCATCGTGGCCATCGACGACGCCTGGGGGCTGGTGATCTTCAGCCTCGTCCTTGTCACCGCCGCGGGCCTGACCGGGGCCGGGGGCGCGGGGCTGATGACCCATGCCGTTCACGACATCCTCGGCGCGCTGGCCATCGGGCTTCTGATCGGGCTGCCGGGCGCGGCGCTGACCGGGCGCATCAGCCGGGGCGAGCCGCTTCAGGCCGAGGCGCTCGGCCTTGTCTTTCTCACCGCGGGGCTCTGCGAATGGCTGGGCGTGTCCTACCTGCTGGCGGGGATGGTGGCGGGGGCGGTCATCGCCAATTTCGCCAGCCACCACGAGCGCGCCTTTCACGAGATCGAGCATGTGCAATGGCCGGTGATGCTGCTGTTCTTCCTGATGGCCGGCGCGGTGCTGGAGCTGGACCAGCTGCTGGCCCTGGGCGGTGTCGGCCTTGCCTATGTCGCGCTGCGCATCCTTGCGCGGCTCATCGGCGGCTGGGCCGGTGCGGCCCTCGCGGGCGCGCCCCCGCCCACGCGGCGCTGGATCGGCCCCGCCCTTCTGCCGCAGGCGGGGGTGGCCGTGGGCATGGCGCTGGTCGCGGCCGAGGAGTTCCCGCAGTGGGGCCCGCAGATCATGACGCTGACCGTCGGCACCACCGTCCTGTTCGAGTTAATCGGCCCGCCCGTCACACGGCTGGCGCTGTCACGCGCAGGGGCCGAGGGTGAAGCAAAGCCTAAAGCACCAGCCCCGGATCGCGCAGCGCCTGAAGCCTGAGCGCCGCGTGGCGTGCGAAACGTTGCGTCACCGCCTTGCGGCGGGCGGCGGCCAGTTTCGTCTCGGGCCCCATGCGCAGGATCTCGGCGTCATAGGCATCGGCGATGATCAGCCCCGTCCCCTCGGGCAGAAGCTCGGTCGGAAACGCCTCGTCGACCGCCCAGAAATAGCGGTCGCCCCATTCCAGATACCCCGCCCATTTCGCATCCGAGGTGAAATCCGCGCGGCTCGACTTGCACTCGATGACCCAAAGCTCACCCTTCGGCCCCAGCGCCATCACGTCGAGGCGCTTGCCGCGCTCGGGGGTGAATTCCTCGAGCGTCACGAAATCATGCCCCCGCAGGTGGCGGCAGACGCCGCGCGCCAGAAGCTGGCCGGGAGCGAGCGCATCAAGGGGGCGGGCGGCATCGGTCATGGAGAGAGGATGGAACAATCCGCGAACAATCGCAAGCACCACCCCCCTTGTCAGCCGGCCCGGACGCGCCTATTTCGCGTGGTGACGGGTCTGCCCTTCGCGTGCCTGTGGCAAATTCCGGTGGCCTTAAGCAATTCCGAGGGAGCTGGCTCTGGCCGGGCCGTGGTCCGGTTACCTGGCGCCCACCTGTACATACAGGTCCTCGGGAATGAACGCCTCCACGGTTGGTTGGTCCCCGTCACCGCTGCGAGGCAGCACCGAAAAACGCCGCTCCGACAGGGGCGGCGTTTCGTGTTTCGGGGTAGGCTGGTTCAGCCCCGGCGCGGCGGATCGTTGCGCACCGGAACCGGGATCGCGTCGAAGCTGCGAAGCGCGTCGCGCTTGCCGCCCTCGTCGTCGCTGTCGTCCTCTTCGCCCATGGTCATGATCTTGTAGCCGACCTGCGCCGAGCCGAAGGTGATGCCGCACAGCACCGTCAGCACGGCCAGCGCGATCGGCCCCTCGGCGGTATGGGTCACGAGATGCCACAGGCCCGCCACGTCGAAGGCCAGCAGCATGGCGACGAAAACAAGCGCCAGCACGAAGCCGAACGCGGCGTGACGCAGGATGAAACGGATGTGATCGGGCATTCACGACTCCTTTGCGTATCTGGCCCAAAGGTTAGCCCAAGCCGCCCGTCCCGCAAGGGGGCGCGGCGGTCTGGCGCGGGCGGCGCGGTGGGTTTGCCCGAAAATCAGGCAGCGCCAAGCGCCAGCCACCCCATGTAGCCCGTGTAAAGCGCGAGGAACCCCACGCCCGCGCCCCGCCCGATCCGCCCCGTGGCGAGCAGCGCCAGCAGCAGCGCCGCCGCAGCCACCACCGCAACAAGGTCCACCGGCGACAGGCCCGGCGGCACCGGGATCGGCACGATCACCGCGGTCAGCCCGAGGATGGCGAGGATGTTGAACACGTTCGACCCGAGGATATTGCCAAGCGCCAGCCCCGCCTCGCCCCGGCGCGCGGCGATCACGCTGGTCGCCAGTTCCGGCAGCGAGGTGCCGACCGCGACGACCGTCAGGCCGATCACCGTCTCGCTGATGCCAAGGGCCCGCGCGATGCCCGTCGCGCCCTCGACCAGCAGCCAGGCTCCCGCGATCAGCGTGGCCAGCCCGCCCAGGATGAAGAGCGCGATCTTCGCCGCCCCCATACCGGGGATCTGCGGCACCGGCTCTGCCGCATCGTCGCGGCCGAGCTGCCGCCAGATGTAGACCGCCAGCGCCGCCAGCAGCAGCGCGCCCTCGCCCCGTCCGACGCTTGCGCCGATCACGATCACCGCAAGGCCCATCGCCGTCGCCACCGCGAGCCATGCCCGATCCTCGCCCCCCGCCACCCCCGCGGGCACCGGCGCGATCACCGCGGCGAGGCCGAGGATCAGCAGGATATTGGCGATGTTCGAGCCCAGCACGTTGCCGATGGCGATGCCCGGCGCACCGGCCAGCGCCGCCGAGACCGAGGTCAGCATTTCGGGCATCGAGGTGCCGAAGCCCAGCACCACCGCGCCCACCACCGCCATCGGCAGGCGCATCCGGGTGGCCAGCGCCACGCCGCCGCGCACCAGCCCCTCGCCGCCGCCCAGCAGCAGGGCCAGCCCCGCCGCGACCATCACGATATCCATGCCGTCCCCATCCCGACGCGGCGGCCCCGTCCGGGCGGCCCGTCCCGCAAGGCCTCAGGTGTGGATGCGCAGCACAGGCAACAAGCCCCGCCGCCGGGCATTTTCGCCCCCGCTCACGCTGCCGGGCCCACGCCCGCGGGCCGCGCCCGCTCCAGCAGTGTCAGGGACACGCCCCCGAGCCCCACGTCCCGCCATGGCACAAAGCCCGCCCGCGCGGCCACCCGGCGCGAGACGACATGCCCCGCGGCGATCATGCAGACGATCCGCGGCACGCCGCGCAGGTCCGCCCAGCCCAGCACCGCCGCCACCCCCTCGGTGGCGATCCCGCGGCCCCAGGCCGGGGCGGCCAGCACCCAGCCCGCCTCGGGGCAATCGTCGAAGCCCGGACCCAGCCCGCGCCCGAAGCGCGCCAACCCCATCTCGCCCAGGAATACGCCCGTGTCGCGGTCCTCGACCGCCCAGAACCCGTGACCATGACGCGGCCACATCGCCCGGTAGCGCGCCAGCCGCGCCTCGGTTTCGCTGGTCGTGAAGGGACGCCCGCCGATGAAGCGCGCAACGCCCGGATCGGCCCACATCGCCACCATGTCGGGCAGGTCTTCGTCGCGGTGCGGGCGCAGGCGCAGCCGGGCGGTCTCGATCACCGGCACCGCGGCGGCGGACACCTCAGAACGCCTCGGGCTTGGCCTCGCGCGCCATGTGGTCGAGCACCGCGTTCACGAAGCTCGGCTCGCGCCCCTCGGGGAAGAAGGCGCGGGCGACATCCACGTACTCGTTGATCACCACCTTGGGCGGGGCCTCTCCCTCGATCAGCTCGGCACCGGCGGCCCGGAACAGCGCGCGCAACGTCGGGTCGATCCGGTCGATCGGCCATTTCGCCACCAGCGCACGGTCGGTCATCTGGTCGATCTTAGCCTGCCAGTTGACGGCATCGGCCAGCGTCTTGCCGAACAGCGCCGGATCGCCCTCGGCCATCTCGTCGCCCTCGTAGACGGCGCCGAAGCGATGCGTCTCGAACTCGCGGGTGATCGCCTTCACCGGCTGGCCCGAGACCTCCATCTGGAACAGCGCCTGCACGGCATAAAGCCGCGCGGCCGAGCGCATCTGTCGCTTTTCCTCACGGGTCGGCCCCTTGGGCCGCGGCTCGGCTGGTTGGTCTGTCGTCATGCGGTGCTGGGGCCTTCGCTGTCGCCCGCCACCTCGATGGACTCGGTGCGGGGCTTGAATCCGACGCCGCCCTTAGGCTTCCCGAAGCGCCGCGTCAACGCGATCAGGTGCAGCGCCGCCGCAGCCGCGCCCCCCGCGGTGTTCAACCGCGCGGCATCGGCGCGTTCCTCGGCCTGCGCGCGGGTCTCGACCGTGATGATCCCGTTGCCGATGCACACCCCCTGCATCCCGAGAAGCGTCAGCGCGCGGGAGCTTTCGTTGACCACCACGTCGTAATGCGAGGTCGCCCCCCGGATGACGCAGCCAAGCGCGACATAGCCGTCGAAATTCGACAGCCGGTGCGCGATGCCGATGGCGGTGGGGATCTCGAGCGAGCCGGGCACCTCGATCACCTCGTGGGTCGCGCCCGCCTGCTCCAGCACAGCCTTGGCGGCGGCCAGCTGCGCCTCGGCGATGGCGGTGTAATAGGGCGCGATCACGATGGCGATCTTCACCGGCTTGTCGAAGGACGGCAGCCCCATGTCATTGTCGGAATGTCCGGCCATTATCCAAGCTCCGATATCTTGCGCGTGCCCAGGATGGACAGGCCATAGGCCTCCAGCCCCACGACCTTGGGCCGGGGCGAATTGGTCAGCAGGATCATGTCGCTGATCCCGAGCGAGGACAGGATCTGCGCCCCCAGCCCGTATTGCCGCAGCGTCTGCGGGCTGACCTCGTCGCCGGCGGCCAGCTTCATCGTCAGGTCACGCAGGAGCACCAGCACACCCCGCCCCTCCTCGGCGATCAGGCGCATCGCGTCCCCGAACTCGCCCGCGCGCCCCTTGGGCCCCGCGCCCACCACGTCCAGCAGCGGGTCCATCGCGTGCATCCGCACGAGCACCGGCGCATCGCCGCCGATATCGCCCTTCACCAGCACGATATGTTCCGCGCCCTGCGTCTCGTCGGTGTAGATGCGCATCACCCATTCACCGCCGAACTCGCTCTCGATCCGCCGCTCCTCGCGGACCTTCACAAGGTTGTCGTGGCGACGGCGATAGGAAATCAGGTCGCTGATCGTGCCGATCTTCAGGTTGTGGCGCTGCGCGAACCCGACCAGGTCGGGAAGCCGCGCCATGGTGCCGTCCTCGTTCATGATCTCGCAGATCACGCCCGAGGGGTTCAGCCCGGCCAGCCGGCTGATATCCACTGCCGCCTCGGTATGGCCCGCGCGCACCAGCACGCCGCCATCCTTCGCGCGCAGCGGAAAGACATGGCCCGGCGTGGCGATGTCCTGCGCCCCCTTCGAGGCGTCGATCGCCACCTGCACCGTGCGCGCGCGGTCGGCGGCGGAAATCCCCGTCGTCACCCCTTCGCGCGCCTCGATCGACAGCGTGAAGGCCGTCTCGTGGCGCGACGAGTTGTTCGTCGACATGAGCGGCAGGCCCAGCTCCTCGATCCGCGCCGAGGTCATCGACAGGCAGATCAGCCCGCGCCCATGGGTCGCCATGAAGTTGATCACGTCCGGCGTCGCCCATTGCGCGGGGATCACGAGGTCGCCCTCGTTCTCGCGGTCCTCGTGATCGACGAGGATGAACATATGCCCGTTTCGGGCCTCCTCGATGATCTCCTCGATGGGGGAGATCGCCTCGGCCCAGTCCCGTTCCACGGGACCCGGTTCTTCGAAGGCTTGGGTCATGGCCATCCTCTTGCGCGTCGCATCACGGCTGTCGTCTCTCGTGGGCGCAGATAGACCATCCGCCCCGCGATGACTAGGCCGTGACTGGCCTATCACGGGGGGGCGCGCCGCCTCACGCCTGTGCGTCGAAGAACATCTCCCGCGCGATGCAGCCCGCAAGCCCCGCGGTCGCGGTCCAGCCCCGCTCGATATCCGTGGCCGCCACCAGCACGACCGCGTCGGCAGGCAGTTTCCGCTCGGCCAACGCCGCGCGCAGCCCGTCCCGCGTCTCGCGCCAGGACGCGGTAAAACCCGGCGCGCGGGCCGCGCCCTCCAGCAGGCCCGGATGGGCCGCGATCAGCGCCTCCGGATGGCTCGGCGCATAGACCGCCGCCAACCGCTCCGCCGCCCCGCCCAACGCGTCCAGCCGCCCGGCCACCGGCGCAGGCAACGCGACCTGCCCCAGCCGCAACTCCAGCGCATTGCCCGAAAACAGGAACCCCACGATATCGCGCCCCGCCGTCGCCCGGATCGTCGCATAGGTCTTGTAGGGCAGGCCCAGCCGCTTCGCCCGCGCCACCCGCAGCCGCACCACCTCCAGCGGCAGTGTCGGCAAAAGCGCACGGCGCGCCTTGCCCCAGGCCAGCCGCCGGAAGCCGAAACCGGGCTCCATCGTGGGTCCGTTGTTATGTCCGATGCCGCTCATGCCGCGCCCTCCTCCGCCGACCATGGCACCGCGGCGCGGGCCGCGTCCAGCGCCGCCTCTTGCGAGCCATACCCGCCCTGAGGCTCCCCCATGCGCCGCCAGCCATGCGCATCCTCGTGATCGCGGCGGCACTCGACAAAGGCCCAACCCGCCGCCCCCCGGACCAGGTCGACACAGCGCTGCCCCGAGGCATCCTCGATCGACCGCATCACCACATCCGCCATGCCGGGCACACCTTCCGCATCTTCATCCCGCAAATATGGCCGCCGGAGGCTCCCGCAGCCCGCCAGACCCGCGCCGCCCGGCCAACGCCCACCGCCCGCCACCGGGCCCCGCCGCCGCAAGGCGGCCAGCGCCCGACAAGGGCTGCCGCAGGCAGCGCGCGGAGGGCGCTCGCCCCCTCAGCCCTGCCAGTCCTGCAGCCGCGCCACGTAGCGCGCCAGCGTGTCGATCTCGAGGTTGATCCGGTCGCCCAAGGCCACCGCGCCCCAGTTCGTCACCGCCTTGGTGTGCGGGATCAGGTTCACCCCGAACTCCACCCCGTCGACCTCGTTCACGGTCAGCGACGTCCCGTTCAGCGCGACCGAGCCCTTGGGCGCGATGAAGCGCGCCAGCGCCTCGGGCGCGCGAAAGGTGATCCGCGTCGAATCCCCCTCCTCGCGCAGGCCCGTCACCTCGGCCACGCCATCGACATGCCCCGAGACGATATGGCCGCCCAGCTCGTCCCCCAGCCGCAACGCGCGCTCGAGGTTGATCCGCCGCCCCTCGGCCCAGTCGGCGATATTGGTCTTCGAAACGGTCTCGGCCGAGATATCGACCTCGAACCAGTCCTCGCCCAGCGCCGTCGCCGTCAGGCAGACGCCGTCGCAGGCGATCGAGGCGCCGATCTCGATCGTGCCCGTGTCATAGCCCGTGGCGATGCGCGCCTTCAGGTCGCCCCGCGGCACCAGCGTCCTGATCTCTCCCTGGTCGGTCACGATCCCGGTGAACATCCTCGGTCTTCCCCCTGTTGTGCGCGCGCGACAGAACCACGCGCGGATCGCCGCTTCAACCCGCAAGCGCCGCGGCCTCCGGGCCGGTCCCTCCGCCACAGTGCCGCCGCAAAGCCGCCCTGACGGGGCCGCGCCCCCTTGCTTTCCTCGCAGGATGACCGAAACTCCCGCCCGAGTGCGAGTGACCCGAGCCATGGCCCCCAGCCAAGACGACCGTTGTTTCCTGTTCCTGCAAGGCCCGCACGGGCCTTTCTTCGGCCAGTTGGGCCGGATGCTGCGCGCCGCGGGCGGCCGGACATGGCGCGTGGGCTTCAACAGGGGCGACGCGGTGTTCTGGCCCGACGCGGCCAGCTATATCCCCTTCACCGGGGCGCTCGAGCAGTGGCCCGAGCGGATCGCGGCGCTGCTCGACGAGAAACGCGTCACCGATCTCGTGCTCTACGGCGACACGCGCCCCGTCCATGCCGAGGCCATCGCCGCCGCCCGCGCCCGCGGCCTGACCGTGCATGTCTTCGAAGAGGGCTACCTGCGCCCCTACTGGGTCACCTACGAGCGTGGCGGGGCGAACGGGCATTCGCGCATCATGGAGTTGGGCGTGCCGCAGATGCGCGCCGCCCTCGAGGGGCTGGACCTCGACCTGCCCGATGCGCCCGCGCGCTGGGGCGACATGCGCCAGCATGTCTTCTACGGCGCACTCTACCACGCCTTCGTTCTGCTGCGGAACGCGGGCTATGCCGGGTTTCGCCCCCATCGCGGCATCACCGTCGCGCAGGAATTCCGCCTCTACCTGCGCCGCCTTGCGCTGATGCCCGTCCACGCGCTCGACCGGGCGCGGGCGACACGGCGGATCAAGACCGGCGGTTTTCCCTATCACCTCGCCCTTTTGCAGCTCGAACATGACGCGAGCTTCCGCGAGCACGGGCCGTTCTCCAGCATGACCGAGTTCCTCGAGCTGCTGATCGCGGGCTTCGCCCGCGGGGCGCCCGCCCATCACCACCTCGTCTTCAAGGCCCACCCGCTCGAGGACGGGCGCACGCCGATCCGCCGCGACATCCGCCGGATCGCCCAGGCGCATGGCGTGGCGCACCGCGTCCATTACGTGCGCGGCGGCAAGCTCGCGCGGCTGATGAACGACGCGCGCTCGGCGGTGACGGTGAATTCGACCGCCGCCCAGCAGGCGCTCTGGCGCGGCCTGCCGCTCAAGGCCTTCGGGCAGGCGGTCTACCTCAAGCCCGAGTTCGTCTCGGATCAGCCGATCGAGGCCTTTTTCCAGACCCCGATGCGCCCCGACAGCCGCGCCTACCGCGATTACCGGCATTTCCTGCTGGAAACCTCGCAGGTCACCGGCAGTTTCTACTCGGCCCGCGGCCGCCGCCAACTCCTGCGGCAGGTGGTCGACATGATGCTCTCGCCCGAAGACCCCTACGAGGCGCTTCAGGCCGGCCGACCGGCACCACGGCAACACCTGCGGCTGGTGACGTAATCCAATGCTGGCGCGATGCGGCGAAATTGGCTAATGTTCCGCAAAACAAAAGACGACCCGAGGCAGTTTCAGGCAATAAGGAGCCACTCCGTGACATCGTTGGCCTCCCGTGGCGCGCGCATCGGCGCGCTGTGCGTACTTGTGACCGCCGTTACGGCCTGCGGTCTGTTGCCCCGCTCGGGCCCCACCCGCAACGAGATCTTCGCAGGCTCCGTCCAGCGCGACGGCGACGCCTTCGTGGTCGAGGTCAACCAGCGCGTGACCGCCGCCACCGCCGTCATCCCGGCGTTGGGCTTTCCGCCCGAACTGATCAACGCGGGCCTGTCGGACACCGACATCATCCGCCCCGGCGACACCATCGCGCTGACCGTCTACGAGAATGTCACCGACGGCCTGCTGGCCGGCGAAGGCGCCGCCGCGGCGGTGATCAACGAGGTGCAGGTCGACGGCGCGGGCTTCATCTTCATCCCCTATGCCGGCCGCATCCGCGCCGCGGGCAACACGCCCGAGCAGCTTCGGGGCATCATCACCCGCAACCTCGACGAACAGACCCCCGACCCGCAGGTGATCGTTCGCCGCGCCGCGGGCGACGGGGCGACCGTGACCGTGACCGGCGCGGTGGGCGGCCAGGGCGTCTACCCCATCGAGCGGCCCACCCGGACGCTGTCGGCCATGCTGGCCGCGGCGGGCGGCGTCAGCGTCGAGCCCGAGATCGCGCAGGTCACGCTGGTCCGCGGCCACCACCGCGGCACGATCTGGTTCCAGGACCTGTTCCGCGACCCCGCCGTCGACATCGCGCTCAGGAGCGGCGACCGCATCCTCGTCGAGGGCGACACCCGCAGCTTCACCGCGCTGGGGGCCCCCGGCACCCAGACCATCGTTCCCTTCGAGGCGCAGGTCATCTCGGCGATCGAGGCCATCGCCTCGGTCGGCGGGCTCAACCCGCAGCTGGCCGACCCGACCGGCGTCTTCGTCCTCAGGAACGAGCCCGAGCCCATCGCGCGCGCCGTGCTGGGGCGCAACGACCTCGTGGGGACACAGCGGATGGTCTACGTGCTCGACCTGACCGCCCCCACCGGCATGTTCGAAGCGCGCGATTTCGTGATCCGCGACGGCGACACGGTCTATGTCACCGCGGCGCCGATCACCCAGTGGAACAACGCGATCGGCGCGCTGACCGGCACCCTGGGGGCCGCGAACACGGTGGCCAGCGCGGGCCAGTGAGGCCGGCATGGCCGGGGCGGGCCAGCGGCGGCGCGGCTACCATTACAACGCGGGCTTCCTGACCGACGCCCGCCTGCGCCGCATCCTGACGCTGGCAGGCCACGACCTGCGGCCCTTCGGCAGGCCCGGCCCCGAGGATGACGTTCTCGTCTGGGGCCATTCCCCCTACGCCCCCCGCGGCGAGGCCGTCGCCAAGGCCACCGGCGCGCGGCTTGTCCGCGTCGAGGACGCCTTTCTGCGCTCGCTGCACCCCGGCCGCTCCGGCGATCCGCCCTTGGGCCTGATCCTCGACCGGCAGGGGATCTATTTCGACGCGAGCGCGCCCTCCGATCTCGAGACGCTGCTCGCCACCCATCCGCTCGACGACACGGTGCTGCTGGACCGCGCCCGCGACGCGCTTGCCCGCATCGCCGAGGCGCACCTGACGAAATACGCCGCCGTGGACCCGGCACTGGAGCCGCCCGCGCCCGGCTACGTCCTGCTGATCGACCAGACCCGCGGCGATGCCTCGATCCGGCTGGGCGGGGCGAATGCCGACAGCTTCGCCGAGATGCTCGCCACCGCGCAGGAGGATCACCCCGGCGCGCCCATCGTCATCAAGACCCACCCCGAGACGCGGGCGGGCCACCGGCCCGGCCATTTCGACCCCGCGGCCCTGCCCCCAGGCGTCACGCTCGAGGACCGCCCCATCGCGCCCCGCCGCCTCTTCGAGGGGGCGCGCGCGGTCTATGCCGTCACCTCGCTCCTGGGCTTCGAGGCGATCTTCGCGGGCCACAGGCCGGGGACGCTGGGCCTGCCCTTCTACGCCGGCTGGGGTCTGACCGATGACCGCCGCCTCGTTCCCGCGCGCCGCCAGCGCCGGCTCAGCCGCGCGCAGCTGGCGGCCGCCGCGCTGATCCTGCACCCCACCTGGTATGACCCCTACCGCGACCGGCTGTGCGAGCTGGAAGACGTGATCGGCGCGCTCGAGGCACAGGCCCGCGCCTGGCGGCAGGACCGTCACGGCCATGTCGCCGTGGCGATGCGCAGCTGGAAGCGCCGCCACCTCGGCGCGAGCTTCGGCGGGATGGGCGGAAGGCTGCGCTACGAGGAGGACGCGCAACGCGCCGCCGCCGATGGCCGCCCCGTGATGGTCTGGGCCGGCAAGGAGACCGAGGCCCTCGTCACCGCCTGCGCGCAGGCGAAGCGCCCGCTTCACCGGGTCGAGGACGGCTTTCTGCGCTCGCGCGGCCTGGGGGCGGCGCTGGTGCCGCCGCTGTCGCTCGTGCTCGACGACCTGGGCATCTACTACGACCCCAGCCGCGAAAGCCGCCTCGACCGGCTGATCGCCGAGGCCGCGGCGCTCGAGCCGAAGCGTCTGCTACGGGCCGAGCGGCTGGTGGCGCGGCTGGTCGCTCTCGGCCTGACGAAATACAATCTCGGCGGCCCCGCCCCGGACCTGTCGGCCGCCGCCGGGCGGCGCGTGGTACTGGTGCCCGGCCAGGTCGAGGATGACGCCTCGATCCTCAGGGGCGCGGGCACGGAGAGGACCAACGCGGCGCTCCTCAGGCGTGCGCGCGATCTCCATCCCGAGGCCTTTCTCGTCTACAAGCCCCACCCCGATGTCCAAAGCGGCCTGCGCAACGGCGCGGTGCCCGACGACACCCTCGCGCTGGCCGATGCCGTCCTGCCCGACGCCGACACCGCGGCCCTGCTCGCGCATGTCGACGAGGTGGTGACCCTCACATCCGCGCTCGGCCTCGAGGCGCTGTTGCGCGGTGTCGCCGTCACCACGCTCGGGGCGCCGTTCTACGCCGGCTGGGGCCTGACCCGCGACCTCGGCCCGACACCCGCCCACCGGCGGGAACGGCCCGGCCTTGCCGCGCTCGCCCACGCGGCCCTGATCACCTACCCGCGCTACCACGACCCGGTGACCGGCCTGCCCTGCCCGCCCGAGGTGGCGCTCGACCGGCTCGCCTCGGGCGAGGGGCTCGGCCAGCCGCCCCGCCTGCGGGCGCTTGCCAAGCTGCAAGGC